>WGMV01000008.1 GCA_016124905.1 bacterium | reverse complement strand
CCCTCGGGCGGCTACCTCGTCATCAACCCGACGGAAGCGCTGGTTTCAGTCGACGTCAACTCCGGCCGCGCCACGCGTGAGCGCAACGTGGAAAGCACGGCGCTCCGCACCAACATCGAGGCCGCGCGAAGCGGATCTGGTCGTCGGAGATGATACCGGGGTAATGCGCCCACCAGCATGTTTCGGCGATGTGGCGGATGGCGGGGATATCGGCGGCGGTGGCGGGGCGCAGGGTGATGTCGCTCATGTGGGTCTCCACAATAAAAAAGCCGGTGGCGAAACCACCGGCTTTTTCGTCAATGGTTTCAGCCGGAATTAGGCGGCTTCTTCCTGGTCGCCTTCGGCGGCGGGAGCGGCTTCGCCTGTTTCACCGGCTTCGGCAGCGGCTTTGGCTGCTTTGGCGGCGCGGCGGGCATCGGCAGCGGCTTTGCGCTCAACGCGGTCGGCTTCGTCCTCTTCCAGCTTGGTGCCGCGCTTCACGGAAATCACTTTGCCGTCCAGTGCGTCCTTGCCTTCAGACTCGGTACGGGCAACGGCGACTTTCACCGTAACGGCCACTTCCGGGTGGAGCATAACTTTAACCGGGTATACGCCGATGTCTTTAATCGCCTGGACCATGGTCACCATCTGGTGAGTGACGGCCTTGTTCTTCTCGGCAATCGCATTGGCGATGTCGCGAGCGCTGACGGAACCGAACAGGCGGCCCTCTTCACCCGACTGACGGATGATGATGACGCTGGTGTTATCCAGGGTGGAAGCCTGTTTCTGGGCTTCGGTGCGCTTTTCTTCGTTCTGCTTGGCGATTTCAGCCTTGCGGGTTTCGAACACGGCGACATTGTCTTTGGTGGCGCGCAGGGCTTTGCCTTTGGGCAGCAGGAAGTTGCGGGCGTAGCCGTCCTTCACCGTGACTTTATCACCCAGGGCGCCCAGTCGGCCAACACGTTCCAGCAGGATCACTTCCATGACACAATTCCTAATTAAACAATAACTTAGTTGCTAGCGAACGGCAGCAGGGCCAGCATGCGGGCCTGCTTGATGGCCTGGGCCAGTGCACGCTGCTTTTTGGCAGAAACAGCCGTGATGCGGCTCGGCATGATTTTGCCGCGCTCGGAGATGAAACGGCCAAGCAGCTTCACGTCCTTATAATCCAGAACCGGAGCGTTCGGGCCGGAAAGCGGGCAGGTTTTCTTGCGGCGGAAAAAGACGCGACGAGCGGTGCCACCAGCGTTTGATTTGCGATCTTCAGCCATGGGTTATCTCCTTATTCGCTGACTTCTTCGGTGGATTCACGGCGTGGTCCACGGGACGGACGGCCAGCATAGGGGCCGCGTGCATCCGGACGGCCAGGACGGCCGGTATCGGAAGAACCGGGGTTCATGATCGGGGTCGGCTCAGCGCTGACTTTCTCAACGCGAATGGTCATGTAGCGCACCACGTCTTCGTTCAGACGCAGGCGGCGCTCCAGCTCGTTCACAGCAGCGGCGGGCGCTTCGTAGCCGAGGTAGGTGTAATGACCCTTGCGGTTTTTCTTGATGCGGTAAGCCATGCTGCGCAGACCCCAGTATTCCCGCTTGATCAGCTTGCCGCCCTGCTCCGACATGATGGAGACCATGCTGTCAGCCAGCTGCTCCACGTCGTTGGGCGCCATTTCCTGGCGGGTAATAAAAGTGCTCTCATACAGTGGCATAGCCAAAATCCTAAGCGATTGAATTTTCAATGCACCACGGGCCGCCAACCGGGGGTCCGGGTGCTTAAGGGAATGTGAACATACGCATTTTCAAATGAAGTGCAAGCGGAATTAGTAATTTTTACGGGGTTCTTGACCTGTATTAACCGTTCCTTGGCGCGAAGCGGCTAGTATGGGGCTTATTATAAGGAGATTTTCATGCCGCATTACCACGCCCCGCTGGCCGATTTCCATTATTTATATACGCATGTGCTGGGGCTGGACTGCTGGAACGAGGTACCGGGGCTGGAAAGCGTGAAGGAACTGGCAGGGCCAGTGCTGGACGAGGCCGCAAAACTGTGCGAGCAGGTGCTTTACCCCCTGCACCAGAGCGCCGACCGCGAGGGGCTGAAGCTGGTGGATGGGGCCGTTATTACTCCCAAGGGCTTCAAGGAAGCCTACAAGGCTTATATTGTGGGCGGGTGGCCTTCATTGGCCTGCGATCCTGATTACGGCGGCCAGGGGTTGCCGGAAACACTCAATATGGCGGTGGTGGAAATGATCTGCTCGGCCAACCTCGCCTTCGGCCTCACCCCGGGCTTGACGCACGCGGCCTATAACGCGCTGATCGCGCATGGGAGCGATGAATTGAAGCAGGCCTACCTGCCCAAGATGGTGGATGGCACCTGGTCGGGCGTGATGTGCCTGACCGAGCCGCAGGCGGGGACGGACCTCGGGTTGATCCGCACCAAGGCGGAACCGGACGGCGACCAGTATAAGATAAGTGGAACGAAAATCTTTATTTCGTCGGGCGAGCAGGACCTGACCGACAATATTATTCATCTGGTGCTGGCGCGGCTGCCGGGCGCGCCGGAAGGCATCAAGGGCATCAGCCTGTTCCTGGTGCCGAAGATCCTGCCGGATGGAACGCGCAATGCCGTCCATTGCCGCGGGCTGGAGCATAAGATGGGCCTGCATGCCTCCCCCACCTGCGTGATGGAGTATGAAAATGCCGTCGGCTACCTCATCGGCACGCCGCACAAAGGTGTGCGGCAGATGTTCACCATGATGAATGCAGCGCGGCTTTATGTGGGCGTTCAAGGCCTCGGCGTTGCTGAACTGGCCACGCAAAATGCACTGACCTACGCCAGGGAGCGCGTGCAGGGCGCCACATTGGGCAAGGATTCGCATCAGGCGACCATCATTGAGCACCCCGATGTGCGGCGGATGCTGCTGACCATGAAGAGCATGACGGAAGGCATGCGGGCGCTCTGCCTGGAATCGGCATTGCATCTGGATATCTCCCACCGCCATCCGCTGCCGGAAGTGAGGCAGGCCGCCGATGAGTGGATTCAGCTGATGACGCCCGTGATCAAGGCGCTGTTCACCGATATGGGGCATGAGCTGGCGAATGTGGGCATGCAGGTGTTCGGCGGTTATGGTTACATTGCCGAATATGGCATGGAACAGATGGCGCGCGATGTTCGCATCACGCAGATTTATGAAGGCACCAACGGCGTGCAGGCGCTTGACCTGGTCGGGCGTAAACTCAGCGCGGAGAACGGGCGCTACCTGAGGCGCGTGTTCCACCCGATGACGCATTTCATTGAAGAGAATCTGGCGCATCCGAAGCTGGGCAGGCTCATCAAGCAATTAAGCAAGCATGTGAGCTATACGCAGCAAGCAACTCTTTGGCTGGCACAAAATGGACTTGGTAACCCGAACGCGGCGGCATGTGGCGCGACGGAATATAACCGCATGATGGGGTTGACCTATGTGGGGTATCTGTGGGCACGCATGGCGGTGGCCTCGGTCAATGCCATGATCGGCGGGGATGAAGACCCCATCCATGCGCAGAAGATCGCCACGGCGGAATTCTACATGGCCAAGACGCTGCCGCAGGTGGCGGGGTTGATTGGCTCCATCGTGGCGGGGGATCGCAGCGTAATGGGCAAGGACGTGGATGCGTTGGCTTAAGGCTTTGTGTCATCCTCGGGGCCGCGTAGCGGCAACCGGGGATCCACGACGGCTCAGTAAGAAATGAGAGGATGAAAGATGGATCCCCGGTTCGCACTGCGCGCGCCCGAGGATGACGGGTCGCTAAGCCCGCCATGGCTCGTTTCCTGATAGATTCACGATGGATCCCCCGGTTCGCACTGCGCGCGCCCGGGGATGACAGGTCGCTAAGCGCGGGACGCGCTAAGCGACCTGTCACTTTCCACGTGACATTGGTGTTTGAGATGCCTTAGATAATTTCCCGTGCTGCATTGCAACATCGGGAGATACTACATGCGCCTTTGGGTTAGCCTGCTTTCACTGTTCGCCGCTTCCCTTTTCGCATGGCCCGCCATGGCCGCCGATGGGCTGGATAAGGCCGATACGGCCTGGATGATGATTTCTTCCATCCTTGTATTGATGATGATCGTGCCCGGGCTGGCGCTGTTTTACGGCGGGCTGGTGAAGCGCGACAACGTGCTGGCCACCCTGATGCAGACCTTCGCGGTGTGCTGCATCGTCAGCGTGTTATGGCCGGTGTTCGGCTATTCGCTGGCATTTACGGAGGGCAACAGCTTCATTGGCTCCGCGGGTAAAATATTGCTGCAAGGCGTAACGCCTGCCAGCCTCACGGGCACCATCCCCGAGACTGTGTTCATCTTCTTCCAGCTGACCTTTGCCGCCATTACCTGCGCGCTGCTGATCGGCGCGGTGGCGGACCGCATCAAATTCTCGGCCGTGTGCCTGTTCACCCCGCTCTGGCTGCTGTTTGTCTATGTGCCGATTGCGCATTGGGTGTGGGGGCCGGGCGGCTTCATCGGCGGCGCGGGCCTGAGCGATTTCGCCGGGGTGCTGGGTTTTGGCTCCGCACTGGACTTCGCGGGCGGCACGGTGGTGCATATCAATTCCGGCATCGCGGGGCTGGTGGCCGCGCTGGTGCTGGGCAAACGCCTGCATGACCAGGAGGATTCCACCTCCAATAACCTGGTGTTCAGCCTCACTGGCGCGGCACTGCTGTGGGTGGGCTGGTTCGGCTTCAACGCGGGTTCGGCCCTGACCGCCGGTACCAGCGCGGGCATGGCGATGCTGGTGACCAACAGCGCTGCGGGCATGGCGGCAGTTGCCTGGTGCGGCATGGAATGGTTCAAACGCGGCAAACCGAGCGTGGACGGGGCGATCGCCGGGGTGGTTTCCGGCTTGGTGGCGATCACGCCGGCTTCGGGTTTTGTGGGCTTTGGCGCCTCGCTCATCATCGGCGCGCTTTCCGGCGTGGGCTGCTATGCGGGCGTGCACTGGCTGAAGAAAAAACTCAGTTTCGACGACTCGCTGGATGTGTTCGGCATTCATGGCGTGGGCGGCATTATCGGCGCCCTGCTGACCGGGGTGTTCGCCAGCGAGGCCATTGGCGGCAAAGCCGGATGGATCGAGGGGAACTGGCATCAGTTCGCGGCACAATCCCTGAGCGTGGTGATCGTGGCTGTTTATTCCGCCGCCTTTACCTGGATCATCCTGAAACTGGTGGATCAGCTGGTGGGGCTTCGCGTGGAAGCGGAAGTGGAGCGCGACGGGCTCGACCTCAACCTGCATGGCAACGCCCTGCCCGATATTGTGGCGATTGCCGCCGCACCGCCCAAGCGGACCCGCAAGCCATCCTCAAAGTAATCCGTATCTGTCACGCATACGTAACTTTCTTTTCCTATTTAATCGGTCAGGAAGGGAAACATGACCGAAGTTACGCTTACAGACAGCCAGGACGGCAAGGCCTGCCCCGTTCTTGCTTATCCGCATAATGGCGCGGATCACCTGCCGCCGGCGCTGCATCTGGTTATCGGTCATCTGGAGGATGTTTTTCCCCGGTTTGATATGTATGCGCGGTTGTCCTGCCGCTATGTGGCCGGCAGGGATGAATCCGGCTGCCGTTATTATGGCATCCAGCATCCCGACCCTGACTATTTGGAGCATCTGAACTTATACCTGCGGCGCTATTGCGGGTTGCCCTCTTTCCTGAAGGAAATAGACGGCGTGCCGACGGTCACCATGGATGTGGACCGGGCCTATGATACGGCCAATAACGGCTATGGAATATGGGTCTCCCCGCATTTACCGGGAGCCGCACGTGTTCTGCCCGCCCTGAAATGGATACAAAATGAAACGCTTATCAAAGCGCATCATGATTTCTTCCATTATGCCAATATCTTTGCTCCAAACACCACCAGCCTGAATGTAGACCCCCAGGTGGAGCTGATCGGCATGCTGCAGAAAGATGGCAGCTCCAAAACGGTTATCGCCATTGATTTTGTCGGCGCGCGCGCAATGGTCGAGGAGATGCTGACCACCGGCGCCCCGCCCGAGGGTTATGACATTGAGGTTATGTCCACCGAGGACGTCTATCCGGATGTATCCGCCGATGAAATCCTCATGCAAATGGCCGAAAGCGCGCTGAGATTCATCGAGAACTGGGAAGGCGACGACATCCCGGAAGAGATGGCGGACTATATCGACGGGTTTGAGCAACTGCGGGACAAGAACTGGAAAACCTTCATCATCAAGCAGCCGGATTTTGGGTTGATGGAGATGTTCCGGTCACGCGTGGCCAAGGTGTTGGGGGTTTCCCCCCGGGATATCCCGATTGAGTTCAACCCGACCATGCGTTTCGCAGGGCCCTGTATGATCCATATTGATTACGACCGTTTTGCTGAACACGCGGTCGAACTGGCGAAAGTGGCCAAGGAATGCGCGCAAAGTTACCAGATATTCCAGAAGGTCGCGCTGGAATTCACCCGTGAACCGGGAGAAGGCAAGGCAAAACTCAGCTGAGCTGCTCGATCTGCTGATCGGTGAGCGTGCCGGGGATGATGAGCAGCGGGACGAAGAGTTTATCCCCCAGCGCTTTGGCGAGCGAGCCGATTTTCACGTCGCGCTTTTGCGGATTGGTGCTGGTGCCGAGCATGATCATGTTAAGGTCGGCATCTTCCTGCGCGGTCTGGATGATCTGCTCCTCCACATTGCCTTCCTTGATGAGTACCGTGGCGGGACGGCCGGTGATTTCCTTCACGTATTTCGCCGCCTCGTCCATGAAGGTTTTTGCCTCCGCGCGACGTTCCTCGCGCAGTTTTTCCACCACAGAAAGCATGCCCTGAAATTCCGCCGGTTCCACCACATGCAGCAGCGTGATGCGCGAACCGCGCTTTTGCGCACGCTGGCAGGCGAATTTCAGCATCACACGGGAATGGTCGCTGGGCGATATGCAGACGAGGTATTTGATCGGGTTCACTTTGGGCATGGGTGCACCTCCTATGTGCGCTTCAGCATGGTGGCGGCCAGCCAGCCGATGATGACCGCAATCATCACCGATACGATGCCGTAGATTAAGGGAAACTGGTGCGCGGTATCGAATACAAAAGCATCGAACCCGCGCTTTTTCACTTCAATGGGGGTGGATTGCATGGCCACCAGGCGGCCGTCGTTGATGAGATAGACCTCGGCGGTGTATTCGCCGCGGGCGATGGTTTCGGGAAACTGGATGATGGTTTTGAACAGGGTTTCACCCATGAAGCTGATACGACCGGCAACCGGCGTATAAAGCCCCTTGTGCTGCCGTTCATTCAGCAGCGCCTGCCAGAAATGCTCTTCGGCCGGTTTGCTGTGGCGAATAGCCAGCGCATGCGTGCCGATGCCCAGACGCGCCAGCAGATCCTGCCCCTGGATGCTGTTTAAAGGCTGGGTGGAAGCAAGGGCATAGAAGCTTGGTACATTGTCGAATTCTGTGCTGCGGCGGTTGACGAACATACCGCTGACGCGTTCTTTTTTGCGGATGATGGCATCCATCAACGGGCCGCGCACTACCACCACCACATCGCCCGCGCCCTGGCGTGCGCCGAACAGCAGGATGCTGGTGCCGGTAAAGGCGGAATCAATGGCAATCGCATGCAGGGAGGCATCCGCCACGAGCGGCTTCGCCTGTGCCGCCAACGGCATGATGAGCAGGATGCACAGCATGAGCAGCCGACGCATCATGGCGCTGCGTCCTGCTTCAAGGTTTCCTCCAGCACGTAACGCTGCGGCGGCTCAATGAAAAGGCCGAAGGCCAGCTTGAGCGCAACGCCCAGCACGATAGCGGCCAGCAGCGCCCTCACCTGCTCCGGCTGGAAGCGCATGGCCCAGCGCGTGCCATATTGCGCGCCGACGACCGAGCCCATCAGCAGCAGCACGGCCAGCACCACATCCACCGTCTGGGTGTTCACCGCATGCAAAATGGTGACATGGATGGTGGTGAAGATGATCTGAAAGAGCGAGGTGCCGATGACCATGGTGGCGGGCATGCCGAGCAGGTAAATCATGGCGGGCACCATGATGAAACCGCCGCCCACGCCCATGAGCGATACCATCAGCCCCACCAGGAGGCCGACGCCGATGGGCAGCAGCAGGCTGATGGAGATGTTGGAGCGCGGAAAAAACACCTGCCAGGGCAGTTTTTCACGCCAGTGCGTCGGCAGGGTTTTGATAGGCGGCGGCGGCTTGCCATCGCGCTTGGCCTTGATGTGCAGCCAGCTTTCCCAGCCCATCATGCCACCGATGCCGCCCAGGAAGAATACATAACACAGCGAGATGAGCAGATCGATCTGCCCCAGGCTTTTCAGCACCGCGAACAGCCATACGCCAAGCGAGGAACCGATGGTGCTGCCGAACAGCAGCACAAACCCCATCTTCACATCCACATGGCCACGCCGCGCCTGCGCAACAAATCCCGACATGGAGGCAGCGATCATCTGATTGGCGGAGGTGGACACCGCCACGCTGGGCGGAATGCCGATGAAGATGAGAAAAGGCGTGATGAGAAAGCCGCCCCCTACCCCGAACATACCGGCAAAAACGCCCGTGATGCCGCCGAGCAGCAGCATCTCGAACACGTTGACGGGCATTTCGGCAATGGGAAGGTAAAGCTGCATGGTAGGGCGCCCTTCCCGCAGCCTAGTCTTTCACACGCTCATGAAAGAACTTGTAGGTCAGCGCGCGGGTCTGCTGGTCCAGGTCGTCCACCAGGTCGTCGGCCATGGTGTTGAACAGTTCCTCGCGGTAACCGACGCCGGCGACGGATTCGATGCGGCCTTCACGCGTGGCGGTGGCTTCAGTCTCCGCCACAGGCATGGCGTCTTCGCCGTTATAGAGCTTCATTTCCACCATGGCGGTGGCGAGGTATTTATCCATGCGTTTGCCGGGGAAGAGGCCGAAAAAGCGCGGCTTGTCCTCGTAATGGCTTTCCTGCAGGCTGGCTTCGCGGATGATGATCTTCAGCACGCCTTCCTCACCGGTGGCGACAAAGCTGCTTTTGGCCCAGTCGGCAATGCTGTCGGCAAGGGGGACGGGAAACTGGGGATCCACATAGGGCGGCTCGTTGCGGAGCTTGTATTCGTTCACCACCTCCACCTTGCCCACATTCATGAGCGTGACATCTTCCAGCTCATCGGGGACGTTGGGAGTTTTTTTAGGCGCTGCCTGCACCGCGGAGGAAAGCAGGATGACCGTCAGCATCAGAACAAGGGCGGTTATCTGCTTCATGCCTTATCGTTTCCATGTAAAAAAGGGGTTGGCAGTTTGGCGTCCGGCTCCCGAATATACAAAGGACGCGGCGGTTGTAAACCATCCTGCCATCTGATGCCGCCATCGCGGACGAGAAAGGCCCAGACGGCCGATGCATCCGGCCCCGTGCCCGTTTGGACGGCCTGCGGGGCGGCAAGCCCGTGCTTTATCAAGGACGCAACGCCGCTGCCCGCCAGCCTGGCCTGGCCGAATCGCCGGGCCAGTACGGCATGGGCTTCGATGCCGGGTTCGGCGGTGGGATTGCCGTTTTCGTCGAAAGGCTGCCAGTAGCACTGGCCGCGCAAGGCTTCCTGAATCACGACCAGCGGGCCGGGATGCAATGACTGCACGGCATGGGCCGTGCGCTGCAGGCCGGTGACGCCATGCACGGGGATGGAGAGCGCCAGCCCCAGAGCGCGCGCCACGGCCAGCCCAACGCGGATGCCCGTGAAGCTGCCCGGGCCGATATTGGCCACGACCTGGCCGAGATCGGCGTATGTTTTGCCTGCATCCTTCAGCAGCCGCTCCAGCATGATCACCAGTTGCTCGGACTGGCGGGCGGTGTCCTCCAGGCTCACGGCGCCATGAGGGCGAGCGGCATCGCCCAGCGCGAGCGAGGTGCCGCCCTCGGCGGTATCGATGATGAGGGTAAGGGGCATAGGGCGGGGTTCCATGCTGCCCTGTAGCGGATTTTCATGGTGCTGGCAAAATTTCTACGGCCTGCTATAGGACGCAGCATGTTCTCTCGTCTGTTCAAGCCCAAGGCGCCTGTTTTCGACATTCCGCTGGAAGCCAATGTCGCCCTTGGGCTGCGCCGCATATCCTGTGCCACGGTGCCGCGCAGCGGGCACCACATGCTTCAGCAATTGCTGAAGCAGTATTACGGCGAGCGGCACCATTACTGCCAGTTTTACGACGGCCCCCTGAAACGACCCGATTGCTGCGGGAATTACCCCTGCACCAACATGGATGTGAATTACCAGAAGAACCACGACCTTGCGCTCAAAAGCCCGCAGCCCGACAATGCCTGGTATATCGTGCAGTACCGGCACCCGCTGAAGGCGGCCGTTTCGGGCTATGAGCTCGGCATGGAGCACGAACCCGCCATGAAGGCGCGCGACAGCGTGCTTTACTGGCAGAAATTCGCCAAAAAGGAGCTGCGCTATTTCCAGCAGTTCATGAAGCGATGGGTGTATGACGCGCCGGAACATAACCGGCTGCTGGTGGAATATGACCGCTTCACCGCCGACCCGGCAAAAGGGCTGGAACGCGTGGTGCGCTTCATCGAACCGGGCGTTGAACCCGCACCCGGGCATATTCAAGCCGCGATCGGCCATAAGGGCGTGAAAGCCAACCGCAGCATTGAAAAATTCGTCTATTACGACCGTGCCTTTTTTCATGAATTAGAACAAATGGTCGAAAAAGACTTGATACGCCTTGGCATTCCGTTTTTAATGCCGCTTTCAATAGATTGAACTGAGATTATCTCAGGTTACAAAAATCCACTTCATGGCCTCATGCTGCCTAGAATAAGGATAAGGAGTACGATTTGGACGCACTTTCTATTGCACAAGCGGCACGCGCGGCGCATGCATCCACCAATAAAAAACGGATAAAACTATATGAACACCCATCTCCCGTCATGCAGCGGCCTGTTGTGTTTACAGGGATGAAAGCATGCAGCAAGTGGATTATACAGCAAATTTTACAAGATTATTTTGAAGAAAATTACCGAACGCAGGATCACCTGGATAAGGATTGCGCCGAGGTGGTTTTATACCGTCATCCGCTTATTTCCGCCGCGCACCGGTATTGGCACAAGTATGAAAAAAACAAGTCCTTTAAAAAAGCGGACAGTCCGGAACAATGGGAAGAATTCTGGCAAAATCACTTATCTGAATTCAAACATCTTTTTAAAACCCGTTTAAAGCCAGGCAAGAAATCCACTATTTTTCTTCTGGAAACGGATGCCTACATTCAGGCTCCTTTTAAAACCCTGTGCTCATTGATCGCATTTATAAGCCCCGCGCATAAACCGGATATTTATAAAATAGCTCAATTGCTTGGTAAGCACCCGTACCCGAAAGATAAAAGCATCCTTTCGTTTTCGCACTATAATCTCCAATGTTTTACACAGATGGAAAAAACCGTGCTCGAAGAACTTAAATGGCTGGATATAAAGCCATTTTTCATTCATTGATTTTTTATCCTACCTTACCAAAGGCGGAGCCATGTTATACCTTATTGCCGCAGGCCATAGACGAATGGGCACCATCCTCAACCGGTACTGCAAACCATCGGAGAATATAAAAGTTCCCGTGGATGATGGGCGCCTCATTTTTAAAGCGCGGGGCCTTAACCGTGTTGCTTCGGCTTCCGTGCCGCGAACCGGGCATCACATGCTTCAGCAAATGCTGGAAGAGTATTTCGGCGAACGGCACAGCTATTGCCAATATTATGACGGGCCGCAAAAACGAGCCGATTGCTGCAATCAATTTCCCTGTGTCCATCCGGATGTGAATTTTCAGAAAAACCATGATCTGGATCGCAAAGGTACCTCCACCACCCAATACCATTATCTTGTACAATACCGGCACCCGCTGAAGGCAACCGTATCTTCTTTTTTAGAAGGCCTCAGCTACCAGCCGCATATGCGCAACAACTATGAATACTGGCGCCATTTCGCCCGGGGGGAATTTAATTTTTACAAGTCCTTCGTAAAACGCTGGATGAAAGCCTATGCGCTTCCGCATGCGCTGTACGTGGAATATGATGATTTCATGCAGCGGCCCATTAAAGTCTTCAGCCAGATTGTTTCCTTTTTTGAGCCCGATGCAGAACCCGATCTGGAGAAAATATCCAAGATCATTGCTAAGAAAAATATCATCTCGACCAAAAGCTTTTTCGACTTTCATTATTTTGATCTGGATTATTTCGTTCAGCTTGAACGCTACGTCTCCCAGGAATTGCGTGAACTAAAGATCCCGTTTCAATTGATTGATGAAGATGATTACAGCAGCTCCATGCTGGAGACGGGCATTTACTGACCTTGCGCGGGCAGCCAGATGATGACGAACTCATCTGCATAGGCGCGCGTCCATATTTTCCATGCATCCATTGCTCCCGCCAACGGATGATTGGACGCCAGTATGATGGCCGTTGGATGATGGGCCATCACGCGCCCCTGCCAGCCGGGAGACTGCGCCATGAAAGCGAGGTAATCGCGTATGACGGAGGGTGGGTAGGCGGTTTCGGCACGGCCGTCGATGGTGTTTTTGAAATGGCCGTCGCCCCACCAGATAAGGCTGCCGCCCAGGTTGTAGTCGTTCCATATGTGCAGAGGTTTGACATGCTGACCCAGCCAGGCCAGACCGGGTTTGGGGCCGTCTGGCAGCGTTATGCGCACGGTGAGGGTCAGGCCCGCCCATACCATGAGCAGCGGCAGCAATAAGGCGATGGCAAGGGCGGGCTTCATCCTCGCCATATCGGCGCCGTATTCCGTATTTTTTTGCCGCCAGACATTCCATGCGCCCAGGCGGGCGTCCAGCGCGGAAGACACGGGTATGGCGGTGAGCACCGCCATGACGGGGATGTGACGGATGGAGCCGATGGCCAGCGCGCCCGCCCCCAGAATGAGGAACGTATCAAACCAACGACCGGCGCGCATGTGCCGCCAGGCAGCCCAGCCCGCCAGCAGCAGCCATAATGACGGGATGATTTCTTTAGCGGGTTGGATGGCGCGCCACTCGGCCACATGCCTGACCATCTCCCCCCCCAGCGTGCGCAGGATGGCCGCGGGAAGCAACTGGTGCAGCGGGTGCACCAGCAAGGCCAGGATAAAAGCGGCGAACAGGGTCAGGGCAAGCCGCAGCGCCTCCTCTTCCCGCTTTTGCCACAGCAGCCACAGGCACCAGCCCATTGTCAGCAGAAAGCCCAGCAGCACGCCGCCATGAATATTGGCCCAAAGCGCCAGCAACCCCGCCAGCAGCACCGTATGGCGTTTGGTCAGCACGGGAAGATGAAAGAGGGCCGTGAGGCATGCCAGCGCAAACAGGGTGAATGTCTGCGGGCGCGGCGAGACACCATGCGTCATCATGATGCCCGCGGCAAAGGCCGCCAGGCTGGCGGCCAGCACGCCCTGTCCGTTTCGTAACGCCGTGCGACAGAGGATAAAAGGCACGCAGGCGGCCAACAGCGCGGCCAGCAACAGTCCGCGCCAGCCGGTGGCCTGCTGCATGCCATAGAGAAACGCATCCCACCACCAGCTGATGTTGAGCCATGGGTAATCGCCCGCCGTGTAGCTGAATGGATCAACCCGCGTGGCGCCATGTTCCCAAAACCAGCGCCCAGCGCCCAGGTGCCAGAGGATGTCCGGATCCGCCAGGGTGGCAGGAAGCCTGGAGGCATAAACCAGGGCAAAGGCAGCCGCCCACAGCAGGGGCAGGAATAAGGATGGGGCTGCTTGAAAAACCAAGGATTTCACAAGGTTTTTCTGACTTAACGATTGCTTCACGCTTGCCCCTTACAAGAAACGGGAAAGATAAATACTATCGCTCTTTTATCGCAATCGTGATGGTTTGCCCATGCGTATGCGAGGGGGCGCAAAGTTTCAACAGGAGCCAACCATGACCACCCGCAAGGCAAAACTGATTCTCGACAAAGGCCCGATGAAGGAGATCGACCTGCCGATCTACGAAGCCGTGGAAGGGCCGGATGTGATCGACATCAGCACGCTGTACAAGGATACCGGTTATTTTACCTACGATCCCGGCTTCCTTTCCACGGCCTCGTGTGAATCCGGCATTACCTATATTGATGGCGACAAGGGTATTCTGCGCTATCGCGGTTATGACATTCACGACCTGGCCGAAGGCTGCGAATTTACCGATGTAGTGCATCTGCTGCTTTACGGCGAACTGCCGGGCGCCGAGGAAAAACGCGTGTTCGACCGCAAACTGACGCTGCATACGATGGTGCATGAGCAACTGCAATTCCTGTATCGCGGCTTTCCGCGCCGCAGCCATCCGATGGCGATTCTGGTGGGCGCGGTGGCTTCGCTTTCCGCCTTCTATCACGACAGCCTTGACCTGCACGACCCGCACCAGCGCGAGCTGGCGGCGCACCGCATTGTGGCCAAAATCCCCACCCTTGCAGCGATGGCTTACAAATATTCCATCGGTCAGCCGTTCGTCTATCCGCGTAACGAGCTTTCGATGGCGGCCAATTTCCTTCACATGATGTTCGCCACGCCGTGCGAACCCTATGAACCGAACCCCGTGCTGGTGAAAGCCATTGACAAACTCTTCATCCTGCATGCCGACCATGAACAGAACGCGTCGACCTCCACGGTAAGGCTGGCGGGTTCCTCGGGCGCCAATCCATATGCATGTATTGGCGCGGGCATTGCTTCTCTCTGGGGCCCGCTGCATGGCGGCGCCAACGAGGCGGTAATCCATATGCTGCAGGAAATCGGCACGCCGGATCGCATCCCCGAATTCATCAAAAAGGCGAAAGACAAGGATGATCCCTTCCGCCTGATGGGCTTTGGCCACCGCGTGTATAAAAACTTCGACCCGCGCGCCACGGTGCTGCGCGCCACCTGCCATGATGTGCTCAACGAGCTGGGCAACCATGACGAGCCGCTGCTGAAAATCGCCATGCAGCTGGAAAAAATCGCGCTGGAGGACCCCTATTTCGTGGAGCGCAAGCTTTACCCGAACGTGGATTTCTACAGCGGCATCATCTACCGCGCCATCGGCATCCCCGAGGCGATGTTTACCGTGATGTTCGCCGTGGCCCGCGCCGCCGGCTGGATTTCCCAGTGGAAAGAAATGGTGGACGATCCCAAAGGCAAAATCGGCCGTCCGCGCCAGCTTTATACCGGCTCCGCACCGCGCAAATTTCAGCCGATTCAGCAGCGGAAGAAGAAGGCGGCTTAAATTTCACATTTTATGCACATGCCAAAGGGCGGCCATATTGGCCGCCCTTTTCGTTGCTAAGACATCAGGCAACGGCGGAGAGTGCAGCGTTGCCAGTGCCCATCACCAAAGCCTGTGCAACAGCAGCAATCACCGCGCCGATGCGAATGCTGGATTGCACCCCCTGTTTGCTGACGCCGCCCTTGATGACTTCATTGACATGCGCATCCATGCACATGCCGCAGCCGTTGATGGCGGAGACGGCGAGGCTCATGAGCTCGAAGCTCACTTTCTCGATGCCCGGGTTGCCGATGACGTTCATGCGGAGGTTGGCGGGCATGCGGCCGTATTCCTTGTCGCTCACCAGATGTACGAAGCGGTAATAAACGTTGTTCATGCCCATGATGGTGGCGGCGGCGCGGGCGGCGTTCACTTCCTCCGCTGACAGGATGGTGGCGGTTTCGGCCTCGAACGCGGCGATGACGGCCGGATGTTTGGTGGCATAGGCGGAAGCAAGCGCGATGCCGAATATCTGGTTTTTGCTGAGGCCCGGTGCGCCGTCTTCTTCCAGCACCTTGCCGAGGTTGAGTTTGATGTCTTTTGCGTAATCGCCGAGCTGGTCGCGCAGTTGTTGGATGGTCATGGATCGTTCTCCTAAGCTGCCCCTCACCCCTACCCTCTCCCTGCAAGCGGGGAGAGAGAGAATCAGGAGCCTGTGTTATTGATTAGGCGGCTTTTTTGCCGGATTTGGGGGTGTCGCCGGTGGCTTCGTGCAAGTCGATGGTTTGCTCGCCTTTGCTCCAGTTGCAGGGGCAGAGTTCATCCGTCTGCAGGGCATCGAGTACGCGGAGCACTTCCTTGGGGTTGCGGCCCACATTGAGGTCGGTCACCATGGAGAAGCGTACGATGCCATCCGGATCCACGATGAAGGTGGCGCGCTGGGCGACGCCTTCGTTCTTATCCAGAATGCCGAGGTTCTGCGAAAGCTCGCGCTTGATATCGGCCAGCATGGGGAATGGCAGGTCGCGCAATTCCGGCTGGTGCTTGCGCCATGCCCAATGGGTGAACTCGCTGTCCGTACTGGCGGCGAGCACCTGGGTGTCGCGGTCTTTAAACTCATTGTTGAGATCACCGAAGGCGGCAATTTCCGTCGGACAGACAAAGGTGAAATCCTTCGGGTAGAAGAAAACCACCAGCCATTTGCCCTTGTAGGATTTCTCGTTCACATCGACAAAGACGTTGTCGATGGTGATGTCGTCGAATTTCTTGCCGTCCACGGCTTTGAGGTTGAAGGCCGGGAATTGTTCACCAACTGAAATGGTCATGATTAGCTCCGTTTGGTTTTGGGTTGTTTCGTTTCGCCGATGCCTTCCTCTTTGAGGTAGGCACGGCAGGCACATTCAACGTCGTATTCTGCCGCCTCGTCTTGTGTTTTGGCCTCTTCATGCGCATCCTTGTGGGAATGCTCCTGAAGGGTGAGAATGCAGAAGAGATCGTATGCATCGAGATTCCGCATGATCGCCTCCCCTTTTGCTGTTGCCGTTGAACCTATGATTTGACTTTAATCCATAGCTTATATGAATGTACAATCGATTGTTTCTATGTTAATGATAGATATTGTGAATGGTGAGGCGATATGAACCTGCGTGACATGGAATATGTGGTGACGGTGGCGGATTTGAAGAATTTCAGCCAGGCGGCCGAGCTTTGCCATGTGAGCCAGCCGACGCTCAGCAACCAGATCAAGAAAATGGAGGAATTCCTTGGAGTGCAGCTGTTTGAGCGCAGCAACCGGCGCGTGATGCTGACGGAAATCGGCGAGCAGATCGTCCAGCATGCGCGGCGGGTGCTGAGGGAGGTGGAGAATATCCACGAGATTGCCGAACATGCGCATGATCCGCTTTCGGGCACCTTCCGGCTGGGGGCGTTCCCGACGCTTTCGACCTATCTTTTTCCTACCATCGCGCCCGGTGTGAAAGAAACGCTGCCCAAGCTGAAGCTGGTGCTGGTGGAGGATAAAACCGCGCAACTGATTGAGCTTTTGCTGCGCGGCCAGCTGGATGCAGCGCTGCTCGCCTTGCCCGTGTATGACGACCAGCTGGTGAGCCAGAAGCTGTTTGACGATCCGTTCTACCTGGCGGCGCCCAAAGGGCACCCCTTGGCCAAACAGAAGAAAATCACCCAGGCCGCGCTGAACGGGGAGAAGCTGCTGCTGCTGGACGAAGGCCATTGCCTGCGCGACCAGGCGCTGGATGTGTGCCAGGCCATCGGCCTGGGGGAAGACCAGGATTTTCGGGCCACGGGGCTGGAGACGCTGCGCCAGATGGTGAAGGCGGGCATGGGCATCACCCTGATGCCCGGCATCGCGCGGAGGCAGGATGATGAGGGAATCGCCTATATTCCCTTCGCCACCCCCGCCCCCAGCCGCACCATCGGGCTGGTGTGGCGCAAAACCAGCGCGCGAATGAAGGTGATGGAAAAGCTGATCGGCATGATGAAACATCCCTAAACCCATGCATTGCCACGGGAATATCACCGATCTGCCACATAAGCTTCATGTGTGGATTATATGAATGGCCCGCACATATAAAAGCAGGCCATTATGCTATCAGCACCCGATCGTATCCAGGACATCACCCCAGGCTGGGTATTGGATAAGGCCAATGGCATTGTCTATGCCAGTTATCCCAATACCGCCCAGCATACGCCTTATGACGACCTGGTTCAGATCACGGCATGGCTGAGGGCGCATCATCCGGATTACCGGTCGGTTCCCGTTGAAACACGCACGCTGCTTTCGGAATGGGGGCGTCATTATGATCTGGAAGTTCCTTCCGCCATCACCCTTACGGAACATCCCCGCTATGGCGGAAAATCCTCTGATCCGGTTATCACCATACCCTGGCACTTGTTTGAAGCCGCCCTCAGCGGCCAGCCCGCATTAGAGGCCGCGGTGGCCAGCAGCATGTCATTGACCCCTGCCCCAGGACCGGACGCCGACTGGCAGGTTCGCGCCATCTGCGAACTTGGCATCATTGTGGCGGATGAGCCCGCCGTGCTGCAGATGATCTATGACCATGCGGCACCTGAATATGCCATGCCGAGGGAAGTCTACAACCCTCCTCATGAAGATGCGCTGTTTCGCATGGTATATGGCAGCGGCTATTATAAGAGCAGCAGCGATGAGGGCGCACTGAAACCGCGTGAACGCGGCTTTCAGTGCAACTTCGTGGGCCATTCCTCGTTGCATGGCTCCATCCTTGCCGACAAGGGCATGGGTGTTCCCGGCTTTAATCATAAAGCATCGCATCTGGCGAATACCACGAAAGCAGGGATGTGCATGGCGCTGCTGCGCAAGCATATTCCGGATATTGAAACGCTCTGGGCCGGGCACTGGTCGAATCACGGCCAGCTTGAGAGTCTGCATCTCAATTTTTCCGCCGAGCCGTTTCTTGCCCTATTCGGGCAGGACATGATTGCCTATCTGCGTTCCCTTGATACCGGGCTGATGGAAGGCAACGTTGCGGAAGCATTCGAGGCCCTGAAACAATATGATCACCTCCAGATCGATAACGAGGCCGAGGCGCATGCCCTTTATGGGCGCTGGGCGCAGATGGAAATGCAGTTGCGCCATGTGTGGGAATGGTTCGATTTTGACTCATTATGGCAAGCAGGCCGGGGGGATTGGAACATCATCGACGAGGCTGCCAATGATTATGAGTACAGCCGTTCACTGCCGGAACATGAACGTGTGAGCGAACTTCCCACACGATGGCATGAGCGCCATGATAGTCTGCCGGATCACATCCTGGCTGCGGCCAATACCCCGCGCATCCAGCTTGCCGATGTTCTCACCGCATTGCTTGCGCATCAGGGCGGAGGAGCCCTACCCGGCCCAGGCGTGCCACAGCTGATGGCCTGAGGCTTGACCGCACCCTGGCAGCATTGTAACCCATTCAGGTAACATTGCTGCAAAGGGATTTATGAGCGCTGCATTCACCCTTCATCATCAGGACCTGCCTACCGGGCTGAATCTCAAGGGCGACCTGGCCGTGGATACCGAAACCACAGGACTTTCGCTGATGCGCGACCGGCTGTGCCTGGTGCAGATTTCGGATGAGACGGGGGCGATTCATCTGGTGAAATTCGACGGGCGTGATTACAGCGCACCGAATTTGCGCACGCTGCTGACGGATGCCAAACGCACCAAGATATTCCATTTCGCACGGTTTGACGTGGGCATGTTCTGGCGCTGGATGGAAATTGAAACGCAGCCGGTGTTCTGCACCAAAATCGCCTCCAAGCTGGTGCGCACCTATACGGACCGGCACGGGCTGAAGGATGTGTGCAACGAGCTGCTCGGCGTGGAGCTTTCCAAGCAGCAGCAATCGAGCGACTGGGCGGCTGAGAATTTAAGCGACGCGCAACTGGCCTATGCCGCCAGCGATGTGCTGCACCTGCACAAGCTGCGCGACGAACTCACGCGCCGTTTGAAACGGGAAAACCGGCTGGAACTGGCTGAGAAATGTTTCGGCTTCCTCCCCTCCCGCGCCAAGCTGGACTGCCTGGGCTGGGAAGAGACGGATATTTTCGCGCATAGCTGATTATTCGGCGGCCCTGGATTGCTGTGCCACGCGGTCAAATGCCTCGTGAATGATGCTGGCAATGGCTTTACTGCCATATCCCACAATATTGGCTTCGGGCATGTTAAGCACCCATCTCTTCAGCTGGGCATCATCATCCAGGAGCTCGTTCACCTCTTGCAGCGCTGTTTTATTATGATCCAGCCCTTCTATCGCCGCGAGATCGGCTACGATTCTTTCCGCCGTACTAAGCGGCATTTGCAGGTTCTGGGCTTTAGCATCCAATGCCAACCGTAAATCCGTTGCCAAGTCTGCTGTAACAATCTTGGTCGTTACTTCGGATTCTTCATCCACGTGCTCAAGTACCGGAAGAGCCGCGTCAACATTCGGCGTTTCATCTGCCAGGGTCAGATCGCTTTCGGCCACCATAACTGCAGTTTCGCTGAGTGTGGCTTCCAGCTGGGCCCCCACTTGCGCAGGTGTAGCGGGCGCCTCTTCCAAGGGCTCACCTTTTACGAAATATTGAATTGTGGGCGAGTTCAGAAATGCATTTAACTGGGCCGTAATCAGCCCTAACCCACGCAGTTCAATCGTCGGGTTATCGTGGCTCAAGAGATCCTCAACGGCACCGGTCCTGCCTACCAGCGCATCGGCACTCTGAATCAGCTGATAGAGCCGAAAATTAGCATTATGATTAAGGCGATTCGCCCATCCAGTTACACGGCCATGCTCAGTCACATCCTGGGGGATGTCCTGGAATATGCCAATCCCCAGGTAAACATCCAGCGCAATTTCTACCAAGGTATATGCCTGCGTTAACGCGAGGGTACTCAAAATAACGCGTTTGGCGTTGGGCGAAAGCTTGGCCTCCAGGGCGTTTGCTGCGCCAATCAAATCGTCCGCTTTGTCTTTGGTATTGGTGAGACGCTGGGCATCGGCGGCCAACTCGATAGCCAAACCCATGATTTCTTTAAAAATATCGTATTTTCCTTCATCGTGGGACGACATTGCCCCATATGTGGCAATCTTGTTGTAGATGTCGTGGGTGGCATTCAGGCCCGCCAGATCATCCTTCAGGACATTTTCCAGTATTTGTGCAACCGACATGTAACTATACCGCTTATAAGCTGAATCAATGATGTCGCTTATAGCGCCGCATCATGACATTTTGATTGCCGTACTGTGGCGATTCTATTGCAGAGCACCTGATTTATATGCAGAATTAACATAACTGGAATGCAACGACCCTTCAAGAAAGCCTATGCAGGTTCGCCGCACGCTCATCGAAGCCATATTGGTTCATGATAAATATCCTCATGAAACCTGCATTCTCCATAGGGGAGAGGTATAAAACCTCGCCATAATCGTTCAGATTCACCGCTTTGGCCCTAAGATCGGTCAATAATGAGCAGAGATTGAGCAGGGTGCATTTGAGATATGCCCCCGTATCCTCACCTTGCATATCCGAGAAGTTAATGAAAGCGATGCACACGAAATTCTTGAGTGCTTTGTTTTTTGCCGACCTGCTGATGGATATGTTCAAATCCTGATGAGAAATCTCTTCCTGTGAAACGGCGTAGGCCTTGTTGATATCGTCAACGAGTCTGGTCACGTTCTCGATAATCGTGCCATGCTCCTCGCGTGTGATGATAGAGCCTACATGGATGAAGGATGGGCTGGCCGCAATTACTTCCTGCTGGCTGAACGCCATTGCCAGCTGGCCAGCCAGTGTCAGGGAATACGCATTATCACGCCGAATATCAGACATTGGTCAGCCCGATATTCAATACCTTACTCAGTGCAGCGGCTTGTGTATCATCATAGATGGATGCGAGCATTTCCTGAGTAGACCCGCCAAGAGCATTCTTATCGACCTCGATTCCCCTCAAGGCAGAGCCCACTACCTTACCGGCCATCAGCGCGGCCTGACTGGGATGCATGCCAACCTGGATGGCCTCCCGCATGGTGCCAGCTGTAACTTCGGCCAGGAAAGGCGCTACGTCCATGTTCTGCAGCATCATGTCACGAACCGCTATGTTCAACTGCCCCGTTACCCAAGGCACATGGTAAGGGGATTTGGCATCTGTACCAATGATAACAAAGCTAGAGTTGACTACTGCGGAAGCAAAACGCCTGGCAAAAAAACTCGCCTGGTCTGTGCCACCCAACTCATAATCATTGTAATTTGGTGGAAGCTTGACCTCAATATCGTTCAAGCTTTGAATGCCGTGAGCAAGTGTCTGATAGTTTTTTAAAGCGCCGACTAATTCCTGATCTTTTGGAAAACCAAATTTATCCTGCAAAGCGCCGCGCAGGTCTTTCAATGTCTGGCGAAGGTCCTCATCGACTTCGCTACCAAACAATTTGAATGCGATTGCACCGATACTATTTAATGCCAAATCAAAGTTCTGATTCTGGGCGTTTTTAACCATGTCATTGAAATCTATAATTATTTCAGCCAAATAACCTGACATTTCCGCGTCATCAACGGTTGCTGTTCCGATCACTGACCTAAAGTCCTTCAGAGCTTTATATGCCTGTTGAAGCGTCTTCCATGAGTCTGTATTGGCTGTCATAAGCTAAGTCTCTGTATAATATGAACCATATACTAGCACCAAATAATTAATTTATTAATAATTTGGTGTTGGACAAGACTTTGCGTTGCTTTGCCATTTAACTTCAGCTACTTGCCCCCTACCGTTATGCGCTCAGGCCGGATTTCTGCAACTGGGAATAGCTGGCTGGCTGGAAGGTTTCGCCTTGTTTCTCGTGGGCGTCGATGAGGTGGTTGAGGGCGTGGATGTAGGCCTGGGCGGAGGCGACCAGGGTGTCGGGGTCGGCGGAGTGGCCGTTATATTTGCGTTTGCCGTCGGAGAGCTGGACAGTGACCTCGGCCTGGGCGTCGGTGCCTTTGGTGACGGCGTGGACCTGGTAAAGCTGGAGCGTGGCCTCGTGCGGAAGGATGGAGCTGATGGCTTTGAAGGTGGCATCCACCGGGCCGTTGCCGCTGGTGGTGGCGGTGTAGTCCTCGCCGTCAATCGCAAGCGTCAGGCGGGCCTTCTGGCCTTTGGAGCCGCATTCCACCCAGAGTTCCTTGAATTGCAGGCGCTGGTTGCGCTTGAGGGCGTTGGGGCTGATGAGAGAGAGGATGTCCTCGTCGTAGATTTCCTTTTTACGGTCGGCGAGGGATTTGAACTGCTCGAACACCTCGTCCACCTGGCTGTCGCCCAGATCGACGCCGAGTTCCTTCAGCTTGGAGACGAAGGCGTGGCGGCCGGAATGTTTGCCAAGCACGAGTTCGGATTTGCTTAAGCCCACCGATTCGGGCGTCATGATCTCATAGGTATTGCGGTTGGCGAGCATGCCGTGCTGGTGGATGCCGGATTCATGCGCGAAGGCATTGGCCCCGACGATGGATTTATTCTTCTGCACGGCAAAGCCGGTGACCTGGGAAACCAGGCGGGAAATGCGGGTGATGTGCTCGGTTTTGATGTTGGTTTTAAATGGCAGCAGGTCGCTGCGGGTGCGGATGGCCATGACGATTTCTTCCATCGCCGCATTGCCGGCGCGCTCGCCCAGGCCGTTGATGGTGCATTCGATCTGCCGTGCCCCTGCCCCAAGGGCCGCCAGGCTGTTGGCCACCGCCAGGCCGAGGTCGTTATGGCAATGGACGGAGATGACGGCCTGATCGATATTGGGGACGCGGTTTCTCACCATGCGGATGAGGGCGGCATATTCCTCCGGCACGGCATAGCCGACCGTGTCGGGGATGTTGATGGTCCTGGCGCCCGCTTTGATGGCGGTTTCGATAGCCTTGCAGAGAAAATCATGCTCGCTGCGGGAGCCGTCCTCGCTGCTCCATTCCACGTCGTCGGTGTAGTTGCGGGCATAGGAGACGCTGTCATGGATGGCTTCCAGCACCGTTTCGGGCGACATTTTGAGCTTGAACTCCATGTGCAGCGGGCTGGTGGAGATGAAGGTGTGGATGCGCTTCTTTTTCGCGTGTTTCAGGGATTCGCCCGCGGCGTCGATATCTTTGCGCAAGGCACGCGCGAGCGAGCAGATGGTGGCATTTTTCACCACCTTGGAAATCTGCTGAATGGCACCGGCATCACCCTGGCTGGCGATGGCGAAACCGGCCTCGATCACGTCCACGCCCATGGCGTCCAGCGCTTCGGCCACCAGCAGCTTCTCTTCCATATGCATGGTGGCGCCGGGGGATTGTTCGCCGTCGCGGAGCGTGGTGTCGAAGATGATGACTTGTTCCTGTTTGGCCATGAGGAGGTGCCTTTTGATGGGATGAGTCCATTATCTTATAGCAGGTTTTGCCTTGTGCAAGCATGGGTGCGGCGCAAAAGGCCGGTTTTTCATGCATTTCGCAGCTGCCGGAATGTAACGGGCTGTCGGCTGGATTGCCGCTTTCGCGGAAATGACGAGAAAAACGGGATATTTCTTGCCAGGCCAGGGATTTGGTGCTACATGGCGCGCCCTTATGTAATAACGTCCGAGAGTAGGAGATTCCCATGGTAGCGACGTCGATCAAATACGAACTTCATGCCCAAACCCGCGAAGGCAAAGGCCGCGGCGAAGCCCGCGAAGTGCGCCGCAGCAGCCGCATTCCGGCCGTTGTTTATGGCAAAGGCCTTGAGAAAAACGCCTATATCAGCCTGGATGAGCGCGAGTTCCTCGGCCTGTATAACCGCCCGGGCTTTTATTCCCATGTGTTTGAAATCCTGACCGGCGGTAAGGAAAAACTCCGTGCCGTTCCGCGCGACGTGCAGCTGCACCCGGTGACGGACAAGCCGGAGCATGTGGATTTCCATTACGTCGCCCCCGGCGAAAAAGTGCGCGTGAAAGTGGCGCTGCGCTTCAACGGCGCCGACAAATCTCCCGGCATCAAAAAAGGCGGCACGCTCAACATCGTGCGCCGCGACCTGGAACTGATGTGCGACCCGGACCATATTCCGCAGGTGATCGATATCGACTTGTCGGATGTGAAAATGGCCCAGTCCATCCATATCAGCCATATCGCACTGCCGCAGGGCGCAACCCCGACCATTACCGAGCGTGACTTCACCATCTGCACGATTGTGGGCCGCCGCGGTCAGAAAGACGAAGATGAATCCGGCGCGCCGGGCGCAGCCGCTGCCGGTGCCGAAGGCGACAAGGCCGCTGAAGGCGATAAAGGTGGCGATAAGGCCGCTGCCAAGAAGTAAGCGTTTCGCGCTTGACTCTGAAGCGGAGAAACCACACGGTTTCTCCGCTTTTTTGTTGAAGGTTTCTTATGCTGCTCATCGTTGGGTTAGGTAATCCAGGCAAGGAATATGAGGCCACGCGGCATAATGCGGGCTTTATGGCGGTGGATGCGCTTGCCGATAAATACGGGTTTGCGGAATGGCGCAGCAAGTTCAAGGGGCATATGGCGGAAGGCAGCATCGGCGGCGTCAAAACCCTGCTGTTGAAGCCGCAGACCTTCATGAACCGCAGCGGTATCAGTGTGGTGGAGGCGGCAGGCTTTTATAAGATACCGCCTGAGAAGATCATGGCGATTCATGACGAGCTGGACCTGCCCGCGGGGCGGATGAAAACCAAGCTCGGCGGCACCCCGGCGGGCCATAATGGCCTGAAAGACATGGACAGGGTGCTTGGACAGGGCTATTGGCGTGTGCGGCTTGGCATCGGTCATCCCGGCAGGCGCGAGATGGTGCATGGGCATGTGCTTTCCGATTTCGACAAGGCGGAACGCGTGGCGCTGGACGATGCAATTGCCAAACTGTGCGAGGTGATGCCCGAGTGGCAGGAAAAGCCCGAGCGGTTTGTAGAGCATATTAATGGTTTCGCTTCGGCGGAATTGAAGGTGAAAGGATAGTTAAGATGGTTGCGTGCGGTATTGTGGGGCTTCCGAATGTGGGTAAATCCACCCTGTTCAACGCGCTGCTGAACACGATTGCGGCGGAAGCCGCGAATTATCCTTTCTGCACCATTGAGCCGAATAACGGCAAAGTGGCGGTGCCCGACCCACGGCTGGACAAGCTGGCAGCGATTGCCGGTTCGCAAAAGCTCATCCCGACCCAGCTGGAATTTGTGGATATCGCAGGACTGGTGCGCGGGGCGAGCAAGGGCGAAGGGCTGGGCAACCAGTTTCTGGCGCATATCCGCGAGGTGGATGCCATTTTGCACGTGCTGCGCTGCTTTGACGATGGCGACGTGACGCATGTGGAAGGCCGCGTGGACCCAAAGAGCGACGCCGAGATCATCAATACGGAATTGCTGCTGGCGGACCTGGATAGCCTGGAAAAGCGCCTGCCGAACCTGCAGAAAAAGGCTAAAGGCAATGACAAGGAAGCGGCGGCGCAGCTGAAGCTGGTGGAACAGCTCATCCCCCTGCTTTCGGAAGGCAAGCCAGCGCGCGCGCTGAAAGTTGCGCCGGAGGATGCGGCGACCTTCCGTTTGCTTCAGCTCATCACGGCCAAGCCGGTTTTGTATGTGTGCAACGTGGATGAAGGCTCGGCCGCCACGGGCAATGAATTTTCCAAGCAGGTGGCGGAGATGGCCAAGGCGGAGGGCGCGCATCATGTGGTGGTGTCGGCCAAGATCGAATCCGAAGTTGCCGTGCTGGAATCCGACGAGGAGAAGAAAGAATTTCTCGGCGCGCTGGGGCTGGAAGAGACGGGCCTTAGCCGCGTGATCCGCGCGGCCTACGATCTGCTCGGGCTTATCACCTTCTTCACCGTGGGGCCGAAGGAAGCACGCGCCTGGACGGTGACCAAGGGCACGACGGCGCAGAATTCCGCTGGCGTCATCCATACGGATTTCGCGCGTGGGTTCATCGTAGCGGAAACGATTGCGTATAATGATTATGTCGCGCTGGGCGGCGAGACCAAGGCCAAGGAGATGGGCAAGCTGCGGCTGGAAGGAAAAGAATACAGAACGCAGGACGGCGATGTGTATCATTTCCGCTTCAACGTGTAACACCCGCTTGGGCTGCGAATGATTCTCGCCAAGTTTCGCTTGGCATTCGCACAGGCTGGCGTATTTTGCGGGTGAACTTTGCCTGAGGGATGTTTATGGGTATGCCTGCCGCCAATCTTTCCACCGTTTCTGCCGTGCAACTGGCCGATCGCCTGAGGCGCGTGAAGCCCTCCCCCACCATTGCGGTGACGACCAAGGCGGCCGAACTGAAAGCCGCAGGCAAGGATGTGATCGGCCTGGGTGCGGGCGAGCCGGATTTCGACACGCCGGACCATATCAAGCAGGCCGCGATTGACGCGCTGGCCAAGGGTCAGACGAAATACACGCCGGTGGATGGCATCCCCGCGTTGAAGCAGGCGATCGCGGATAAGTTCAAGCGTGAGAATAAGCTGAGCTACAGCACCAAGCAGATCACGGTCGGCACCGGCGCCAAGCACATTATTTTCAATGCGTTGCTGGCCAGCCTTAATGAAGGCGATGAAGTGATCATCCCTGCCCCGTTCTGGGTGAGCTACCCGGATATGGTGGCGTTTGCGGGTGGCGAGCCGGTGATCGTGCAATGCCCGGAAACGGACGGGTTCAAGCTTTCGCCCGCGCTGCTGGAGGCGGCTATTACGCCGCGCACGCGCTGGCTGATTTTGAATTCGCCCTCCAACCCGACGGGCGCGGCCTACACCAAGGACCAGCTGATTGCGCTGGCGGCGGTGCTGAAGCGCCACCCGCAGGTGATGGTGCTGGCGGACGATATTTACGAACATCTGGTGTATGACGGGTTTGCGTTTCACACGCTGGCGGAAGTGGCACCGGAAATGTATGAGCGCACGCTGACGGTCAATGGCGTGTCCAAGGCCTATGCCATGACAGGCTGGCGCATGGGTTACGCCGCAGGGCCGGAGCCGCTCATCAAGGCCATGACGATGATCGCCTCGCAAAGCACCTCCAACCCCACCTCCATCACGCAGCATGCGACGGTGGCCGCGCTCAACGGCCCGCAGGAATTCCTGGCCGACTGGCGCAAGAGCTTTCAGCGCCGGCGCGACCTGGTGGTGAACGGGCTGAACGCCATCGACGGGCTGGATTGCATGACGCCCTCGGGCGCGTTTTACGTCTATCCTTCCTGCCGGGGGCTGATCGGCAAGAAAACGCCGCAGGGCAAGCTCATCCAGAGTTCCGACGACCTGGCCGCCTATCTGCTGGAAGAGGCGCTGGTGGCGGTGGTGCAGGGAACGGCATTCGGGCTGGATCCCTATTTCCGTATTTCCTACGCGACCTCCGATGCCGTGCTGGAAACGGCCGTGCAGCGCATCGCCGCAGCCGTGGGCAAGCTGAGCTAGGGCGCGCGCGGTGGCCTCACCCCATCTTCCGGATAGCGGTCGCGGCAAGGGCAGCATGAAAAGCCTGCGCTTTCTGTTTTCCTATTGCCGTCCTTACCGCAGGCAGATGGTGCTGGCGCTGATTGCGCTGAGCTTCACGGCCATTTCCGTCCTCAGCATGGGGCATGGGCTGCGCTTTCTGGTGGATGAGGGGCTCGGCAAGGGCGACCCGCACCTGCTGGACCGTTCCTTCCTGGTGCTGATCGGCATGATCGGCATGCTGGCGGTGGCGTCTTTCGCGCGCAGCTTCTACATCGCCAGTGTGGGCGAGCATGTGGTGGCCGATATCCGGCGCGACCTGTTCCGGCATGTGGTGAGCCTGTCGCCGGAGTTTTTTGACACCACGCGCACGGGCGAGATTCTCAGCCGCATGACGGTGGACACCACGCTGCTGCAATCGGTTGTGGGGAACACGGTCACCTTCGCCCTGCGCAACGCCATGCTGCTGGTGGGCGGGCTGATCATGCTCATCATCACCAGCGTGACGCTGACCAGCTATGTGCTCGGCATCATCCCGCTGGTGGTGATACCCATCATCATCCTGGGCCGCCGGGTGCGTGCGCTTTCACGCGAGAGCCAAAACAAGGTGGCGGATGTGAGCGTGCATATGGAAGAGACGCTCGGCAGCATCCGCATGGTGCAGGCCTATGGCCTGGAAACTCAGCGCAGCATCGGCTTTCAACAGCGGGTGGATGATGCGCTCGGCATGGCCATTCGCCGGATTCAGACACGCTCCTGGCTGACCTCGATCGTCATCGGCATGGTATTCGGCGCCATCGGCGTGGTGCTGTGGGTCGGCGGACGCGAGGTGATCGCGGGGCATATTTCTCCGGGCGATCTTTCGGCGTTCGTGTTTTATTCGGTCGTGGTGGCTGCCGCGGTGGGCGCCATCAGCGAAATCATCGGCGACCTGCAGCGCGCGGGCGGCGCGGCGGAGCGCATCGTGGAGCTGATGCACCAGCCCGCCACCATCACCGCCCCGGCAGAACCGGCCACCCTGCCCGACCAGAGCGAACGCGCGCTGGACTTCGCACATGTGAGCTTTCATTACCCGACCCGGCCGAACCAGAATGCGCTGGAAGATTTCACGCTCGCCGTCAAACCGGGCGAAAAGGTCGCCCTCGTCGGCCCAAGCGGCGCGGGAAAAAGCACGGTGTTTGCCTTGCTGCTGCGTTTTTACGACCCGTCATCGGGCAGGATTTCGCTGGACCGGGTGAATATCAACCAGCTTGACCCGCAAAGCTTGCGCGCCGAATGCGCATTGGTGCCGCAGGACCCGGCGATTTTCTCCGCCGATGCATGGGAGAATATCCGCTGCGGCAGGCCGGATGCGAGTGATGAGGAAGTGATGCAGGCGGCCAGAGCCGCCCGCGCGCATGAATTCATCATGGCGCTGCCGCAGGGGTACGAGAGCTTTTTAGGCGAACGCGGCATCCGTCTTTCCGGTGGGCAGCGCCAGCGGATTGCGCTGGCCCGCGCCATTTTGCGCAATCCGCGCGTGCTGCTGCTGGACGAGGCGACCTCCGCGCTGGATGCCGAAAACGAAATGGAAGTGCAAAAAGCGCTGGAAACGGTGATGCAGGGACGCACGACCATCATCATCGCCCACCGCCTGAGCACCGTCCGCGCGGCCGACCGCATCGTGGTAATGGATGGCGGGCGCGTGGTGGCCGAGGGCACCCATCAGGAACTGGTGAAGGAGCAAGGGCTGTATGCAAGGCTGGCGGAGCTGCAGCTGGCGGCCTAAGCCACGTCACACAGGTTTAATAAAGTTGTTTTATAGTTTAGGCTAAAATATGGGGCTTAAACATGGCGGTTTTTACAACATTGCAGCTAAACCAGGTCGGGAGCATCCTGGATGCCGTTGGCTTGCAGGATCAGCTGGGTGAACCGCTTTCCCTCACTCCCATGAGTGACGGCATTACGAATACCACGTATAAACTAACCACAAGCGACGGCGAATATGGCTTGCATCTGCTTGAGGAAAGCCCTCTTCGTACCCTTTCGGCTCACGATATCGTTTATTACACGCAACAACTGATACAACAGGGAGCTCCTATTACTCCTTACGTGGGGCAGGCAGCAACATGGAATGGCAAGGAATGCTTCCTTAGCCAATGGGTCACAGGCGAACAAATCCAAAAACCTGTGCCCCGGGAAATTTATCTTACGTCCCGGGCTCTTGCCCATTTTCACAACGCCTCTCTCAACGTGCCCGTTGATGGCAGCGAATTATCAGCCAAGCGTAATGGTGGCAGCCTGATTGGCGCGCTGTCCAGTTATGCCCGCAGTATGGTTGGTATTGCAGGCTCCATTATTACGCACGGGAATGTTAGCCTTGAAGACCTGCTTGCATGTGCAAAACCGGATTGCCTCATTACCATGCAGGCCGTGAAACATGCCACTACGGATCTGCCAAAGGGACTTATTCACGGGGATGTTTGGCAGTCCAACATTATTTACCATGGCGACGATGTTACCTTCATCGACATGGAAAAGTTGAAATATTCCTGCCTCGTAAAAGACCTTGCTCAATATATTTACAGTTCATGCCATGATGGGAAAGGTCATATCAACCCTGAACTGGTCAAAACAGCCATCGGCGGTTATCAAACCGAACGCTGCTTATCGCAGGATGAGCTTCTTGCCATTCCGCTACTGATTAAACAGATTGCCTACCTGGATATGGCAGCCGCCATTTATCGGGGGGGATTAAACCGCGAAACGTCCGAGGGCGTTGCTTTAGCTTTAGAAAAGGGCAATGCCATTATCAACAGCTGTTGCGGTGTATTGGACAATGCCATTATCAGCATTGCAGCAGACAGCGGCGCTCTTGGGTTAGACGTTGCGTAACCCCTCTGCGCCTAAACCCCGCCTGTACCAGTAATGCTCGCTATTTAACCGGCGCTGCAGGATCATCGCCTGTTTGTTTTGCACTGACAGCTTCTTGAATTTGATTGATCATCTGTTGATCAGCGACATTAGCCGTATCAAATGAGAGGGTTCCCATTTCGGCGGCGGTGGAAAGGGCGAGGATGCGGTCTGGTGAATCCTTGCCGATGAGTTGCTCCAGCGCCTGCTGCATGTAGGCGACCATTTTGATGCCGTAGGCGCGGCCCTGGGCGTAAACGGGGATGCCGACCGTATCCTTGAGGTTTTCCATGGTGCGGCTAAACTGGTTGGCGATGTCGATTTCGGCATTCAGCGGATCGCGGCTGGCACCGGGCGGCAATTGCGCCAGCACGGCATCGCGTTCTTTTTCCAATTCCACCGTAAGGGCGGCATGGTTCTTCAAGCGGGCGGTAAGCGCATCGATCTGTTTCAGCGTGGGGTCATCGGCGGCGAAGGCGGCGCGGTAGGCCATATCGGCAGATTGGCGGATGGCGGTGTCGGTCGTTTGCAGCATGGAAGGCCCGCCGCGCAGCATGGCCATGACGGATGGAACGGCGCTGGCGGGCGAATGGGTGATCATTTCCATCAGTTGCTGCGGGGTGAGCCGCGTGGGAGCGGCGGGCGTGGCATCGTTAAGGGCGGAGCGGATAAGCGGGGCGTAGGCCGGTTGCTCGGCGGCGAGTTTTTTCAGGTCGTCACGCTCGGACTGACCGAGCCCCTTGATGACGCTTTCCACGGCGGCGGCGTGCAGCACCCTGCCTGCCTGTTCCATGCGCTGCCATTCACTTTCGCTCATGGCTTTGTCGCCATGTTCCTTGCGGGCGCTGGCCAGGGTGAGGAACAACCGCACGCCGGACTGGTAACGCTTGGCCACGGGTGCCACGCGGTCGGCCAGGTTATCGGGGAACGGGCGACGGTCGTCGGTGTCGAATTTATTGACCGGGTTGGCGGATGAGGCATCGTTCAGGCCGATGCCGCCATAGCGACGCGCTGCCTGAAGAACCATCAGCAACTCGTTGTTCTTCATGCCGATATGTTGATCGACATCGCCTGCTTTGCCACGGATCATGCCGAGGTTGGGCTTGGCGTCCTTCAGCCATTTGGCATCGGCGGTGACGTTTACCAGCGTGTCGCGTAATTTGCCGTCGGCGAGGATTTCGTCGATGACCGGGGCGGCGGCCTCGAACCCTTCGGGCTGCTGGTTCTGGTTGAAGCCGCGGGTGACGATGGCCTTGAGGGCTTCGGCCTGCGCCTCGTTGAAGGGCTGGCCGGGCTTGACGGCGTCGCCTGTGAAAAGCGGCTTGAGCAGATCGAACAGCGGCTTGATTTCAGCCAGGCGCTCGGCCGCCGCTCCCTCATGGCCAAACCCCATATACTGAGCGAGGTAGGCGGCGAATGCATCGGCATCCGGCGCATGGCGCAACGCCACCAGCGCACCGGCAACCTGTTGGGAAACAATCAACTGGCTCTGGCGGGCCTCGCCCAGATAATAACGGCTGTATCCCTCACCTCTCGCATCGGGCAAGGCGTGGCGGGCCTCGCTTGCGATGGCGCCCCTTGTTTCTTCATGCGAAGGCACCATATTGTAATGAAGGTAGGAAGGCGCAGCGCCAGCCAGCGGCTGCGGCAAGGCCTTCAGCAGTTCCAATACATGATCGGGATTCATATCGGCCATGAGACGGCGCTTGATTCCTAAAGCATTTTACGGCTTCCAGACTAGCGGGAAAAGATTGCAAAAGCTTTACGGTTTTCACTAACCCGCCCATTGGCAAAGAATTTGCATATGGTGCGGCATGCGCATGAATGTTAAGGGTTTCTTGAATTTTCACTTTGTTTCAGCCATGCACACACAATATATAGCGTAAATTATGTATTTACGTTAGTATATGTAGGAAGGGGTAAAAGGGTTGATGGCAGACGGGTCGGATTTTTCCAATGCATTCAGCGGCGCCTGGAAGCGCCAGGATAATGCGCCGCAAGGCGCAGCCCCGGCTGGTGCGCCCGCTCAACCCGTACAGTCGGCGGGCCAGCCCGGCGCCTCGCCGCTCAGCGGCCTCAGCCTTGCCGGACAGGGCGCGGTGCTGCAAAGCACGCCGCTGAACGCCCAGCAGGTGCAGTTGCAGAATTTTGCCCCCGCCCAGCCCGCGCCACCACCGCCTGCCCCTCAACAACCCCTGGCCGCCCAACCGGCTATCGCCGCGCCCGCACCCGCCGCCGCCCAGCAGCCTCCCACCAACCCCATGGCCGCCGCCGCCGTGCCGCCTGCCCCCCCCGCCGCGCCACAAGCCGCCGCAGCCGGAAGCGCGCCCGACCAGCCGAAACGGCCGATGCGCATCGGGGAAAAGCTGATTTCACTGGGGCTGATTTCCGACGACCAGTTGCAGATTGCGCTGCAGGAACAAAAGCGAAGCCGAAAGCTGGTGGGGCAGATTCTGGTGGAGATGGGCTTCCTCACCGAGAGCGCGCTGACGGAAGTACTGGCCGAAAGCTCCGGCACGCAGCGGTTTGACCCCAAGACGGCAGTGCTGGACAGTGCCGTGATCCGCACCATCCCGAAGGATGTGGCCATGCGCCAGAAGGTGCTGGCCGTGGAGATGGCGGGCGATACGGTTAAAATCGCCATGGCGGATGTGTTCAACGTGCTGGCCATTGACCAGATCCGCCGTTTCTTCCCGAAGAACACGCAGCTGATCCCGGTGTTCTGCTCGGAGACGGAAATCCTCGAGCTGATCGACAAATATTACGATTACGAGATGTCGATCGACGGGATTCTGGAAGAGATCGAAACCGGCATCCGCAGCAAGAAGGTGGTGCTGGAAGGTGAAACGGACGGATATGTGAACCCGACCGTGCGTCTGGTGAACGCCATTTTGCTGGATTCCATCAAGCAGGGCGCATCCGACATCCATTTTGAGCCGGAGGGGAACTTTCTGCGGCTGCGTTACCGCATTGACGGCAGTTTGAAGCAGGTGCGCTCGTTCCACCTGAGCTACTGGGCGGCGATGCTGGTGCGCATCAAGATCATGTCCAACATGAACATCGCCGAGACGCGCCAGCCGCAGGACGGGCGCATCGCTTTCAACGCCATGGGCCGCGAGGTGGACTTTCGCGTGGCCGCGCACCCGATGGTGCATGGCGAGAATATCGTGATGCGTACGCTTGACAAGGCGAAATCGCTGGTGTCGCTGGATAAGCTCGGCTTCAGCGAGCACAACATCAACCTGCTCAAGAAGCTGCTGAAGCGGCCGGAGGGCATCATCATTGTGACCGGCCCGACAGGTAGCGGAAAGACGACGACGCTTTATTCGGTGCTGGGGTATATCAACTCCATCGAGGTCAACATCATGACGCTCGAAGACCCGGTGGAATATCAGCTGCCGCTCATCCGCCAGACGAACGTACGCGAGGGCGGGACGGATTTCGTCAACGGCATCAAATCCCTGATGCGTCAGGATCCGGACATCATCTTCGTCGGGGAGATCCGCGATAAGGACACCGCCGTGATGGCCGTGCGCGCGGCGCTGACGGGCCACCAGGTATATTCCACGCTGCACACCAACGATGCGATAGGTTCCATCCCGCGTCTGATGGATATCGGCGTTCCGTCACATTTGATTGCGGGCACCATGATCTGTGCGCTGGCGCAGCGGCTTGCGCGCAAGCTCTGCCCCAAATGCCGCGCGCCGCGCCGCGCAACGGTGGATGAATGCCAGATACTCGGGTTCGACCCGGATGAATCCCCTACGATTTATGACGCCGCAGGCTGCGAACATTGCAATGGCAGCGGTTATAAGGGCCGCGTGGCGATTGCCGAGATTCTTGCGTTTGACCCCGGGCTGGATGACCTGATCGCCAAGCATGCCACCCGTAATCAGATGATGGAATATTGCATGGATAACGGCTTTGTCCGCATGGCCGATGACGGGGTGGACAAGGTGGTGAAAGGCGTGATCGACATGGAAGAGTTGATCGGCAATATCGACATGACGGCGAGGTTGTAACATGCCCACCTTCCGTTACAGCGCACTCAATGAAAAAGCCCGGAGCATCAAGGGCGAGCTTTCCGCCGCCAACGACATTGACTTGGAAGAACGGCTGAAGGAAGTCGGCCTTGAGCTGATCGATTACCGCATCGTGAAGCAGAAGGGCAGCTCACGCTTTTCAAAGGTCAACCTCAAGGACATGATCCTGCTCTGTTTGCAGCTGGAGCAGCTGGACCGCGCGGGCGTGCCGCTGCTGGATGCGCTTTCGGACGCACGGGATGCGGCACAGTCCGGCAAGATGCGTGACGTGCTTTCCGACGTGTTCGATTCGGTCAAAAGCGGCGAGGTGCTTTCCAAAGCATTCGCTAAATATCCGCGCGTGTTCGATTCGGTGTTCACCGGCCTGATTGCCGCCGGTGAAAAAACGGGCCAGCTGGCCAAATCCTTCGACCATTTGAGCCACCACATGAAATGGGTGAACGACCTGCGGCGCAAAGTGCGCAAGGCGCTCGCCTACCCGGCCGTGCTGGCCGTGGTGGTGAGCGGGGTGATCACCACGCTGATGCTCACCGTGGTGCCCAAGCTGACGGATTTCATGCTGAGTCAGGGTTTTGAACTGCCCATCCACACAAAAATCCTGATCGCCTTCTCTCACTTCATGGGCGATTACTGGTATATTGTATTACCGACGCCGGTGGTCCTCATCATGGTGATCGCGACGCTTTACCGCATATCGGAACCGTTCGCCTACCGGTTCGATTTGATGTCGTTGAAAATCCCGGTGATCGGGCCGACGATCCGCAAGATCGACATGGCACGCTTCACGCACTTTTTCGCGGTGATGTTTTCCAGCGGCATCGACATTCTGGAATGTCTTTCCAGCGCGAAGAAGGTGGTGAATAACCGCGTGATCAATGCGTCCATCGATACGGTGATACGCGCCGTGTCGGAGGGTAATTCGCTGACCAATGCGCTGCGCATGTCCAACCAGTTTCCCAACCTGGTGGTGCGCATGTTCAAGATCGGCGAGGATAGCGGCAACCTGGAGGAAGCGCTCGAGAACGTGAACTTTTTCTACGACCGCGAAGTGAACGACGCCGTGGACCGGCTGGTGGGGATGATCCAACCCACCATGACGCTGGTGCTCGGCATGATGATTGCCTGGATTGTGGCCAGCGTGTTCGGGCCGCTTTACCAGACATTCAGCAACCTCAAATTCTGAGTCACGAATGGCCGCCAAGTTACGAAAAAAACGGCAATTCATTCTGTCAGCTGGGGATGACGGCTGCATCCTGGTTTATATGGAAGGCAAGACGGTGCTGCGCCGTTTGTACGCCCCCTCGCCTTCGCCGGATGACGTGAAGCATTTCGATTCGCTGTTTCAGACGGATAACCGCGCGACCATTCTGTTGATGTTCGACAATATGGACCAGAGCTATGTGCAGCATACGCTGCCGCCGGTGAGCTCGCTCAGCATCAATAAAATCATCAAGCGCCGTTTGGACCGCGACTTTCTGCCGCAGGACATCAAGGGTGCGCTTTCGCAGGGGCGCAACAAAACGGGCCGCAAGGAATGGTATTACATGTTCGCATCACTCGCGAACAACCCGCCCATTTCCACCTGGGTGGATTACTGCCTGGACAAGCCGAATATCTTAGAGGGTATTTACCTGCTGCCGGTGGAGGCGGAAACGCTCGGCAAGTCGCTGGACAAGCTGTTTCCTGAAGAGGGCGCAAAGCCGGAGCGGAAAAAAACCAAAAAGAAAAAAGGCGAGGAAGAGGAAGCGCCCGTGGTGCGCTGGCACCTGATCGTCAGCCATCAGAAGGTGGGCGGCTTTCGCCAGGTGGTGCTGAAAAACGGAAGGCTGGCCTTCACCCGCATGGCCACGCCGGTGGGCGAGCCCACGCCGGAAGTGATCGCCGGCAATATCGAACAGGAAATGACCAGCACGTTGGAATATCTGAAGCGCCTCGGCTTCAATTCATCGGACTGGGTGGACCTTACGGTGATTGTGGCAGCGGATATCCGATCGCATCTGTCGCTTGAGAAGCGTAATGCCAAGCGCATTCTTGTGAAAACACCGCATGAAATCGCCACGGCCATGCAGGTGAGCAATGCCACGGAACCCAGCGACCATTTCGGCGATATCGTGTTTGCCATTTCGCTGGCCATCAACCGTAAAAAAGTGCTCCGGCTGTTTACGCCGGAGCTGAAAAAGATTTTCGATCTTTTCCAGTTCGAGCAATTCGCGAAGGTGGTGTCGGTTGTCAGTATTCCGCTGGCGGTGGTGGCCACTATCTGGCTGATTGTCAGCGGGGTGCTGATGGTGAGCGACATCAGCGACGCGGAGAAAAAGGACAAGCAGGGCAAAGCGCGGAAAGATGAGATTCAGGCGGAGGTGAACAAGCTGCCCGCCAGCATTGACGAGATTGCCGAGGTCACGAAAATATCCGATTTCCTTGAGAAGAATAGTTACAACCCGCTCAAATTTCTTGCCACCTTCGCGCAGGCGCTGGATGAAACTACGGTTATCCACAGCATCAAATGGGCCAGCAGCAACGAGGCTTACCCCAACAGCGGCGCAAGCATGGGACAAAGCACCACGCCCGTGAAGGCCGAAATCAAGGTGGAATATGCGCCATCGGGCGATGGGCAGATTGATGAGCTGCTGCAGCGGACGGAGGTGTTTTACCGCAAGCTTTCCGGCATCTTCCCCGATTATAAAATCAATTTCTCCAACCTGCCCGGCGTGGTGAGCAGGACTGAGGATTTCCGGGTTGATTTGAACAAAGAAAAAGAGGCCTCGCCCGCCGCGCAGGATACGTCCATCACCTATACCATGGAAGGGCCGATAAAAGACCCGAACGCACCAGCCACGGGAGCGCCCGCGCCATGAGGTATGATGCGCTGAAAAAACGCGTGAGCAAGATCGGGCTGGTGTGCGGCGGCATCATCGGCGGTTGCGGAGTACTGGCATTCGCTGCCTACAGCTTCTATGCCGACCGGGCCGACAAGCTGCACAAGCTTGAAACCAGCATCCGTACCACCAACAGCGACATACAAAACCTTGATGACGGTTTGAACAAAAGCCGCACCAGCCTGCCTATCTATAATACCCTGATGGCGAAGAACCCGCCCAACACGGAAACGCTCGACCGTAAAAAACTTACCGAGGTGATTGCGTACCTCAAGGAGCATTACGACCTGGTGGATGCGCAGATTTCCATAAGCCCTATCGTGAAGCTGGACAAGGACCCGTTCACGCTGCAACGCATGAAGGCGGAGCATGCGCTGGTGACGGTGACGGTGGGCGCGCTGAGCGATGAGCTGCTGTTCTCGTTCATCGACCATTTGATGCGCGTGGCGCCAGGGCTCACAGTGGCGGAATCACTGAATGTGGAGCGTATGTCCAACATGGATGACGCGTTTTACGATGCCATCAGCAGCGGCAAGCCGGTGCAGGCGGTGAAGGGCACCTTCTCCTTCCACTGGATCGGCGTCAGCAAGGCCGATGTTCCGGCCGATGCGGCAGGCGCGCCACCCACGGGGGCCACGCCATGATGCGCCGCGCGCTTCCTTTGATGGTGGGTGTTGCAGGCAGCATGCTGGCATGGACGGTGCTGGCGCAGAATGCGCCCGCCCCCGCCGTGGCAACCAATACGCCCGCCACGCCTGCTGTACAGACGGCACCTGCCGCACCGCCACCGGTGACGAACACGCCGGCAGTGCCCGTGCCTGCCGCACCGACGCCTGTGATTTCCGCACCGGCGCCTGCGGACGCGCCGTCGTCCGCACCGGCCGTTCCTACCGCACCGGTGGAAACAGCGCCGGGGGCGCCTGTGGCTGCTCCTTCCGCGCCTGTGGCGTCACCGTCGCCCGCACCTGACGCGCCCGCGGCAGTCCAGCCCTCTCCCAATCCGGGTGAACCGGCAGCACCAGCGCAAGCACCTATGCCTTCAGCGGATGCCAATACAGCCGCCTCGAATGCTCCGGCTAACCCCATGGTGACGTTGCCGGGCAAGCCTATCGACCCGGCGGCAGCGGCGGTGCCAACGGCGCCGGCCACCGGCCCGGAAGGCAAGGTGCTGTTCAATGACATGGCGGATAACTGGCAGATATCGGTGATGTTTCCGCCTACCGAGGCGCGAAAGTTCGAACGGTTCATGGCGGCCAAAAAACGCCGCGCGACCATGGGCGTACCGGGAGGGCAGCAAGGCACCGCGCCCGATGGCAGCCCGATTGACCTGGATGCCGCGCCGCCACCTCCACCCGCACCGACCGAAGCGCCTGCTTTCTATCTGAGCACTATCATCTATAAAGGTGAGAATAAATGGGCCGTATGGCTGCGCGGGTATAAATTTACCCCGGAAAACCTGGAAGACGGCACCGTCACGCTCATCAACGTCACGAAACAGCGCGCGACATTTGAATGGATCGCCGAAGGGCTGGACGTCATCTCTCCCAACTGGGAAGAGAAGGTGAAGGACACGAAGCAGGTGAAAGTGAAGGACGATAAAAAGACCGTGGTATTCAGCCTGTTTCCCAACCAGAGCTTCGTCAGCCGAGTGATGAAGGTGATCGAAGGCAAGGCGGAATCCACCCCGCTGGGTGATGGAAAAGACCAAAAAACCGCCGACGGCGCCGCACCGGCGGATGCAGGGGCTACGCCCGGCGACGGCAGGTTTGATACGCAGGCGCCGCCCACCACGCCCGCAGCGCCGGAGGCCGCAAACCCGCCCCAGGCGCCGCAAGCGCCGGACAGCGTAAATGCGGCCAATGCCAAGGCGGAAAAACTGAAACAGGCCGAAAAGGCGATCAAGGGCCTGCTGGACCCGATGAAGCCGAGCAACCACCCGGGTGTGGACGCGCTGGAAAATAAACCGCCCGCCGAGGCGACCGGCCCGGCCAGGGATGCCGCCAGCGCCTTCAAGGACCGCGTTAATAACGGTATCGTCAATCCGGACAGCCTGCCCGCCCCTGCCCCAGTGGCACCAGCCGCCGTTCCTGAACAACCCGCTACCACAACCACCCCTCCCGCCACGGTAACGCCATGAGCATCGCCCCGCTTTCCATCCGCCATTTGACCAAACGTTATGCCGCCGGGTTCGCCGTGCAGGACATGTCACTGGAATTGAAGGCCGGGGAGATATTCGGGCTGATCGGCGTCAATGGCGCGGGCAAGACAACCATGATCAAAGCCGTGCTGCAGCTGCACGGGCATGACGAAGGCGATATCCGCCTGCACGGCGTGGATGCGCGGCTGGCGGAAAGCAGGCGCGACGTGATGTATCTGCCGGAGAAATTCGCCCCCTCGCCGCTGCTGACGGGGCTGGAATTCATCCGCCTTACCTTGTCGGGCTATGGGCTGACGGCCAGCATGGAGGAAGTGGATGCGATGGCCAAGGAGCTGATGCTCGACCCGGCGGCGCTCAGGCGCGTGGTGCGGGGCTTCTCCAAGGGCATGGGGCAGAAGCTCGGGCTGATGGCGGTGCTGCTGGCCAAGCGCAAATTATTGATCCTGGATGAGCCGATGAGCGGGCTGGACCCCGCCGCGCGGGCGGAACTGCGCCAGGCCCTGATACGCTACCGCGAGGCGGCAAAAGACCGGACCATCTTTTTCAGCTCGCATATCCTTTCGGATATCGAGAGCATGTGCGACCGCATCGGCGTGATGCATGGCGGGGTTCTCGCTTTTACTGGCACAGCGGCCGAATTTCGTGCTAAACACGGCCGCAGCAAGGACCTGGAGGCGGCTTATATGCATTTCCTTGCCAATGCTTCCAGCCCTGCGAAGGACAAAAAACGCAAGGCATAAACGGCTATCATCATGCTTGAGAATCCTGTTCGTATCGCCGTGGTCGGCACCGGCTATGTGGGGCTGGTGACGGGCGCCTGTTTCGCCGACTGGGGCCACAAAGTGGTGTGCGTGGACCGCGACGAGGTGAAGATCGCCGCGTTGAAAAAAGGGCGCATCCCGATTTATGAGCCGGGGCTGGAGGTGATTGTCTCCCGCGCGGTGGAAAGCGGCTGCCTGCATTTTACCAGCGATATGAAAGAGGCGGTGAAGGACGCGGAGGTGGTGTTCCTCGGCGTGGGTACGCCGACGCTCAAGGGCACGAACCATGCGGATGTTTCCGCCGTCTATGCGGCCGCGGAAAGCGTGTGCCGGAACCTGACGCGGGATGCGGTGCTGGTGACGAAATCAACCGTGCCGGTGGGCACGGCGGAGCAACTGCGCGCACGGATTGCCAAACTAGGCATTGCGCATAAGGTGGAGGTGGCATCCAACCCGGAATTTCTGCGTGAAGGCAGCGCGGTGATCGACTTCATGAAGCCCGACCGGGTGATTGTGGGCGCGGACAGTGCCTTTGCCGCTTCGCTGCTGGAGCGGGTGTATGATCCCATCCGCGTGCATAGCGTGCCGATCATTGTCAGCAACACGACGAGCGCGGAACTGATCAAATATGCGGCCAATGCATTCCTGGCCACCAAGGTGACTTTTATCAACGAGATGGCGGATATCGCCGAGCGGCTGGGCGCGGACATTACGAAAGTGGCGCACGGCATCGGACTGGATCATCGCATCGGGACGGCGTTTTTGAACCCCGGGCCGGGGTTTGGCGGCTCGTGCTTTCCGAAGGATACGCGGGCACTGGCGGCCATCGCGCAGGATGTCGGCTCACCCAGCCGGTTGGTGGATGCGGTGATTTCGGCCAACCATAACCGCATGAGCTCGATGATCCACCGCATCATCGTGGCGGCAGGCGGCAGCTTGCACGGCAAGCGCGTGGCAGTGCTGGGGCTAACCTTCAAGGCCAACACGGATGACATGCGCGAATCGGTGAGCATGATTATCATCCCCGCGCTGCTGAACGAGGGTGCCGATGTGGTGGCGCACGACCCGGCGGGCATGGAGCATGCCAGCGCGCTGCTGCCATCGGGGGTGCAGTATGCCGGGAGCCCGGAAGAATGCATCAAAGGTGCGGATGTGACCATCATCCTCACCGAATGGGATGCGTACAAGCGCCTGCCGGTGGAGCGTTTCTCGCTGATGCAAACACCGGTGGTGGTGGATATGCGCAACCTCTATGCAGTGGATGCGATGAAGAAAGCGGGTGTTACCTATTACTCGCTCGGACGCCCCCCCGTGGGCGTGTGAAATGGCCGCGCCGGGCGACAAACTGCTGCGGCTGGGTTTCGGCACGGATGCCGCGCAGGCGCTGGCTGGCTGGATGTGGGGCCTGGCTGAAAAAACGCCCGAGCTGCTGGCGAAGCAGACGCTTTTTATTCCAAGCCTTCGTTTGAAAAAGCCGCTGCAGGCGGCGTTGCTTGCCCTGTCGGGCAGGGAGGCCCTGCCCTTGCCGCGCATCATCGGACTGGGCGAGCTGGACGACGAGATGGCCGTCATCGACCCTGCCCTTGCCGCCCTGCCGCCCGCCATACCCGCCGCGCAACGGCGGCATCTGCTGGCGCGGCAGATCGGCGCATGGCTGGAGCGGCGCGGCCAGCCCGCACCGCCGGAGCATGCGTTGCATATGGCCGAAAGCATGGCGGAATTGCTGGACGAGCTTGGGCGCGAAGGCATTGCGCTGGAAAAGCTGGAAGGGCTGGTAAAGGGAGACCTGGCGAAACACTGGCAGGATAGCCGCGATTTTCTCGCCATCATCAGCCAGCACTGGAACGCCATCCTCGCCGACCAGGGGCGGGTGGAAAGCACCACGCGCCAGTGGCAGGCGGTGGAGGCCTATGAAACGGCATGGCGGATGGAAATGCCGGATGCGCCCGTGATCATCGCGGGGTCAACCGGGAGCGCGCCTTCCACGCGCAAGCTGATGCAGGCGGTGATGCGGCTGCAGCAGGGATATGTGGTGCTGCCCTCGCTGGACCCGTTCATGCATGCCATTGAAGGTGAGCTTCCCGCCAGCCATCCCATGTGTTTGCTGAAGCGGCTGCTTGATATGTTCGGCCATAAGGCGGCGGATGTTCCGGTGATTGGTGATATGCCCGATTTCGCGCGGGACCGCGCGGCGGTGGCATCCGCCCTGTTCTGGCCGGCGGAGGCCACCGCGCCCATGCCCGTGCATGAGATGGCGGCAGAGGCCATCACGCTGGCGGAAGCACCGCATGAGCATGGCGAGGCCAGGCTGGTGGCGCTGCTGATGCGTGAAGGGCTGGCGGAGCATCCGCAGGGTTTGACCGCGCTGGTGACGCCGGACCGCGTGCTGGCGCGGCGGGTATCCGCCGAGCTGGCGACGCATGGCATTTTAGTGGATGACGGCGCGGCACAGCCGGTGCTCAAAATGCCCGAGGCACGGTTTTTGCGCCTGGTGCTGGCATGGCTGTGCAGCCTGCGCGGCGACGAGGGCCGCGTGCCCGAAGCGCTGATGGCCATGCTGAAACACCCGCTGGCGGCGCTGGGCATGCCACCGGCGCAATGCCGCCAGGCCGCACGGGAAATAGAGCGGCATGTGCTGCGCCAGCGCGCCAGCATGCAGGACTGGCGCAGCATCATGAAGCTGGCGGCTTCGGCAAGGCTTTCCAGCCAGGCGGAAGGGCTGCTGGAAAAGCTGGACGCGCTGGCCGCGCCATTGCTGGCCATGCCCAAATGGCAGGAGGCGGAACAATGGTTTCAGTCGCATATCGGCCTGTGCGAAACCATGGCCGCCAACGACGAAACAAGCGGCCCGGAAACCTTATGGGGGTATGAACATGGCGAGCAGCTGCGCAACACATTACACGGCTTTCAGCATGCGCTGGCGCTGATGGGGTCCATTTCCGGCGGGCATTACCGCGCCGCGCTGGAACATCATCTGGGCAGCGCCACCTACCGCCCCGTTATCCAGGCCCATCCCAACCTGCTGATCATCGGGCCGATGGAAGCGCGCTTGTTAAGCGCCGAGCGGGTGATCGCCGCCGGGATGAATGAAGGGACATGGCCCGCCGCGCTTTCGCCCTCCCCCTGGCTGAACCGGGCCATGCGGAATCAGCTCGGACTGCCGCCGGTAGAGCAGCGGCTGGGGCTGGCGGCGCATGACATCTGGCGGTTGATGGAAATGCCGGAAGTGATCTTTACCCGCGCCCGGCGCACAGGCCGCTCGCCCAGCCTGCCGAGCAGGTGGTGGGAGCGGCTTGCCGCTATTTCCACCCAGCCGGGCATGAAACAATCCCGGCTGGATAAAACGGCGCATTATGCGCACTGGATGGCGCTGATGGCGCCCATGCCCGCGCATGAACCACGCCCGCAGCCATCACCGATGCCGCCGCTGGATGCGCGGCCGGATGTGATTTATGCCACGGCGCTGGAACTGCTGCGGCATCATCCTTATGCCTTTTATGCCAAATATATTCTGAAACTCAGGCCGCTTGAAGAGATTGGCCAGGAGCCGGGCGAAGGGGATTACGGCAGCTGGCTGCATGAGGTGATGCTGGGATATGACCATGTGCAGCAGGCGAGCACGGCCACGCCCGGCGTGGAGACACTGATGGCCCTTGGGCGCGAAAAGCTGCCCCATACCAAACTGACGGCAGAGCAAGCGGGCATGTGGCTGCAACGGCTGGGGCTGATGGCGCCCGCGCTGGTGCGCGCCGATGCGGCAAGGCGGGCGGAGGCCGTGCGCCTGTTTGCCGAATGCGAAGGCGGCATCCTGCGCCAGCTGAACGGGCGCAGCATCACGCTAAAAGCACGGGCGGACCGACTGGAGGCGTGGCAGGACAGCACGCTCAGCGTGGTGGATTACAAGACAGGCAAGATTCCAACCAAATCGGATATCGAGAAGGGACGTGCCCTGCAGCTGGCGGCCGAGGCGGTGATTGCCGCCGAAGGGGGATTTACGGAGGCGGGTGCGCCCTCCATCCGCGAAATGTGGTACTGGGCGTTGAAAACGCACCTGGCCGATGAGCAGGACGGGCTGGTTTTTACCGTGGATGAGGATTTCCTGAAAAACGCCGCGGAGCGCATAAATGGCTGGATGGAGAAATTCCTGGCGAATGCGGACAGCGCTTTTGAGGCCTATCCGCCCCAAGGGAGTTCCTACGCGCCATTTGTGGAGGATGTTTACCGCCAGCTGGCGCGTGAGGATGAGTGGGGATAGTTTTGCTGCCTGCGCTTTGCGCAGGATTACGCGTCAATAAGGCGCGGGGCGCGGTCGCACCCAGTCGCTGCGCTCCGCCTCTTTTGTGGTTCGCTGCGCTCTCTGCACGCGCCAATAAGGCGCGGGGCGCGGTCGCGCCCAGTCGCTGCGCTCCGCCTCTTTTGTGGTTCGCTGCGCTCTCTGCACGCGCCAATAAGGCGCGGGGCGCGGTCGCGCCCAGTCGCTGCGCTCCGTTATGGTTTCTTATGCGGAACCGTTTACGATAAAATCCTTTGCCTTGCGTAGCGAGGGACGTATAAGCGAAACATATCATTTCATTATCCATAGGCAGTTTGCATGAGCACGACCATCACGGTTCCAAGTCTGGGCGAATCCGTCACCGAAGCAACGGTGGCGCGCTGGTTCAAAAACCCCGGCGATGCGGTGAAAAAAGACGAGCCCATCTGCGAGCTTGAAACCGATAAGGTAACATTGGAAGTTCCCTCCAGCGCAGCGGGTGTGCTGTCTGAAATCAAGGCCGCCGCAGGCAGCAATGTGGGCGTAGGCGCGGCACTGGCCGTGATCGCCGAAGGGATGGGCAAGGCCGCCAGCGGCGAGACGCCGAAACCCGCAAACGAATCCAAAAAAGATGCGCCGAAAGCGGCTGAGGCGGTCCCTGCCCCCGCTGCCGCTAAAGATTCCGGCGCGCATCCGCTGCCGCCGGCCGCGCAAAAGCTGGTGACGGAAAATAACCTGAACGTTTCCGCTATCAGCGGCACAGGCAAGGATGGACGCATCACCAAGGAAGATGTGCTGAAACATATGGAAGGCGGCGCCAAGCCCGCTGCTTCCGGCTCCGCCCCGGCGCTGGCCGTGGTGAGCGGAAGCCCGAACCGCAGCGAAGAGCGCGTGCGCATGACCACGCTTCGCCGCCGCATCGCGCAGCGTTTGAAAGAATCGCAAAACACCGCGGCCATCCTGTCGACCTTCAACGAGATCGACATGACCAACGTGACGCAGCTGCGCGCGGAATATAAGGACGCCATCGAGAAGAAGCACGGCATCCGCCTTGGCTTCATGGGCTTTTTTGTCAAGGCCGCCGTGCAGGCGCTGAAAGAGATCCCCGCGGTGAATGCGCAGATCGACGGTGACGATGTCATCTACAAAAACTATTACGATATCGGCGTGGCCGTGGGTACGCCGCAAGGCCTCGTGGTGCCGGTGATCCGCAATGCGGAAAGCAAAAGCCTGATCCAGATCGAGGCGGAAATCGCCGCGCTGGCCAAGAAGGCGCGTGACGGCAAGCTGACGATGGAAGAACTGACCGGCGGTACGTTCACCGTGTCCAACGGCGGGGTGTATGGCTCGCTGATGTCCACCCCCATCATCAACCCGCCGCAGTCGGGCATTCTCGGCATGCATAAGACGATGGACCGCCCCGTGGCCATGAACGGCCAGGTGGTGATTCGGCCGATGATGTATATCGCGCTTTCCTACGACCATCGCATTATCGACGGTTCCGAGTCCGTTACCTTCCTTAAGCGGGTGAAGGAAAACGTGGAAGACCCGCGCCGTCTGCTGCTGGACGTGTAGGGCGCTTTTCTGCGATTCAGCACGGATATCTAACGCTAATTTAACCTTTATCCGCTTTGTTGAGCGGAGATTTAGTCTCATTTCAGGCGTGCTGACCAATTTATGATTCTGCCCCTTTTAGGTATTGTTCTAACCATGGTGCTGGTGTTCGGCGGCTACATCATGGCCGGCGGCAAAATTGAAATCATCCTGCACGCATTGCCGCACGAATTGCCGATGCTCGGCGGCGCCACCATTGGCGCATGGTTGCTTGCCAGCCCGATGACCACGGTGAAGCTTACCGGCAAGGCAATTGGCCTTACCTTCAAGGGCTCCAAATGGAAGGCGCAGGATTATAAGGACATTCTCTGCCTGATGTTCATGCTCTCCAAGCTGATGCGCACCAAGGGCATGATGGCGGTGGAGCAGCATATCGAGAACCCGAGCTCTTCCAGCCTGTTCAGCCAGTTCCCTAAAATCCAGCACGACCATTTCGCCTGCGACTTTATTTGCGACACGCTGCGCATGATGACCATGGCGCTGGACGACCCGCACCAGGTGGAAGACCTGATGGAAAAGCAGCTGGAAAAACATCACCACGAAGCACTGAAAGGTTCCGAGGCCATTCAGACCATGGCCGACGGCCTTCCTGCCATCGGTATTGTGGTGGCGGTGCTCGGCGTAATCAAAACCATGGCCTCCATCGACCAGCCGCCGCCGATTCTCGGCGCAATGATCGGGGGTGCGTTGGTGGGTACCTTCATGGGGGTGTTCCTCGCTTATTGCTTCTTCGCGCCGATGGCCAACAAATCCAAGGCCGCGGTGGATGAGGACGGGCAGTTCTACCGCATCATCCGCGATGTGCTGGTGGCCCACCTGCATGGCAATGCGCCGCAGATCTCCGTTGAGATGGGCCGCGCCGAAGTGCCGAGCCATATCCAGCCGACCTTCCAGGAAATGGAACAGCTGCTGAGCACACTGAAAGTCGAATAGCCAGCCGCTTATGATGGCGCGATTTCGCGTGCGCTTCGGCTAGCGGAACAATCACAGAATCCATTGACTTTCGGTTGCTTTACCACGATAGATGGTAGGTTGCACGGGGTGGTGTAGCCAGATATATGAAATTGATCGCGTCGCTATTGTTATTGATCGGGTTAGCCGCATGCGCGAGCTACACACCGCCGCCCGTTGACGACCCTTATACCAAACAAGGCTGGAGCCAGGTGCTGGCTAATGAATATGCCGAATATTCCAAATCCGAGGCGGAGCAATATGACTGGGACTCCGCCAAAAAATTCGCCAGCAAAAGTGAGCGCGCCCGCAGCGGCGAAACCGTGATGCCTGAAACGCCCGATGACTGGAAGATCGACGATGAAAGCAAGGACGCGTTTGACACCGCGCGTGCACGGCTGCTGGCCATTTTAGAGCGCAAAAATGCCAAAGATGACAAGCTTGGACCCAAAACTGCGCGCGCGCAGCTATTGTTCGATTGCTGGCTGAAAGAGCATAGCGAAAAGAAAACGGATGAGAGCTCCGCCTGCAAGGATGAGTTTTTCTATACCCTGAACGAACTTGAACAGGCCCTTGGCATCGCCAAGGCCGCCCCCGATAAGGAGTAAGCCGCATTATGCCACGTCTGGGACGGATCATCACCTACACCGCCATGGGCTGCAGCCTGTTGTTGACCACCGGCTGCACGGACTGGGACCTGAAGGCGCTCAAGCGCGCGGAACTGCCTCAGGATGCATTCGCCAATGCGCTGGCCAGCTATTATCTGCGCTTTTCCGAAAGCGAGGCAGACCAGTATGACTGGATTGATTCCCAGTATTTCGCGCAGAAGGGTTTAAAGGTTGTTTACGGCAACCCGGTGGAACCGGAAGATCCTGCCAAATGGAACATTCACGGCCCTGAGCTGGACGAACTGAAAACCGCGCGCGAGGCGCTGATGCAGAAGATGGTGGCGGGCGCTTCGGCCGAGAAGCCGACCGTCGCCGCCGGCGCGCTGTTTGGTTATGACTGCTGGGTGGAGCAGGCGGAAGAAGGCTGGCAGGCTGAAGATATTCACAAGTGTAAAGAGCTCTATACTCAGTCAATGGCGGAGCTGAACAAGCCGAAAGAGATCACCGTCAATCAGGAAAGCACGGTGATGACCGAAGTGCCAGAGCCCAGCTTCATGACCAATTCCTACATGGTGTTTTTCGACTTCGACAAGTCATCGCTGACCGACCAGGGCAAGATCGTGCTGACGAAAGTAGCCGAAGACCTGAAGAAAAGCGGTGAGAATTACGACCTGATCCTTTCGGGATATACAGACCGCGCGGGCAGCGAAAGCTACAACCTCGAGCTTTCGAAAAAGCGCGTGGAAACGGTAAAGAAGCTGCTGGTGAAAATGGGCTTGAAAGAGAAGAATATCTCGACCTTCCCGTTCGGCGAGAAATCCCCCATCGTTCAAACTGCGGATGGCAAAAAGGAAGCACGCAACCGGCGCGTGGAAATCGTGGTCGCTCAATAGTGGCTGAAGGGGAATGAGCGTGATTCATCTGCTTCCCCCGCCCGATGTCATGACCAGCCGCTGCGCGATTGCGCTGGCGGGCTACCTTATCCACATGATCTTTTTCGGCATGAAACAGCGCCAGAACATGAGCGACGCCATTAAGCCCGCGCATTGGATGCACCATTTCGTAACGGCCTATGAAAAGAAGCTCAACCGCTCCCGCAGGAAAGACGGAGACCGGCTGTTTCGCGGCGCGCTGGTGACGCTGCCACTGCTGTTTGCCGCATTCTGGATTGGGCAGAGGCTGGGCGGCATTCATGCATGGTTTGAACATGGCTGGCTGCTGGAAGCCGCGGTGCTCGGGCTCATCATCCCCTGGCGCAACGCATTTGACACCTCATGGCGGCTGACCAGCTACAGCCACGATATGTCGCTGTATGAATGCCGACAACTGCTGGCAAAGCTGGTGCCCTACGACACCAGCCACCTGGACATGCATGGCGTGATACGTCAATGCATGGAACGGCTTTCGCAGGCATTTGCGGATAATCTGGTGGGCATTCTCTTTTGGTATCTGCTGCTGGGCATGCCGGGTGCCTTACTCTATTATGTCGCCTCGTTCCTGATGCTGCGTATCGGACATAATCATACACATTACAGCGCCTTCGGCATGCCGGTGACGGCGATGTTCACCGCGCTCAGCATTCCCGTGATGCCGATTGCCTCGCTGATGCTGGCGGTGGCCAGCCTGTTCACACCCGCCACGCATCCCGGCAAGGCGATGCAGGCCTGGACGGAACATTTCACCCGCGACTGGTGGTGGTGGCCGGTGGCCGTGATGGCGGGCGCTACCCATACGCAGCTTGGCGGCAAGCACCGCATGGGCGACCAGGTGCTGGAACTGCCCTGGCTGGGATCCGGCTCGGCCAAGCCGATTGACGCCGATCTGCGCGGCGCCATGCGGGTGATTTACGTGGCAAGCATGCTGATGTGCGGCGTGATAGGCCTTATTTACGTGCGACTGAGCTAGGCGCACCCGCAGCCATACCAACCACAGGTTACCTCAATATTGACGCCTTGAATGGCTCCAGTCATGCAGTTTGCGCATAGCAACAGTGCTTTTTATCCACAAGCCATGCAGCGCAGTACAGATATGCAAAAAACGCTGCATAACTATTAGTAATAAAATTAAATTGCATAGCCGCCGTAACAATTGATTTAATTCTTTGTTTTTGTTGTGTTTTATAGGCACTTCCGCTTTCGAAATTATTTACTTTATTTTTTCCGATATTACAGCTACGTTACCGTCGGTTGAAAAAACGTAATAAAAAGGTCACATATGACAGGGGAATTCAGCCTTATCGTTCAACGCACCACGCCGCCTGTGGATGGCGAAGTGCCTCCGACTCCAATCAATATTTATGTGGTGGATCCCAACGGTTATATCGTTGCCCAATTTCCAGGCTTGAATGCGGGGTTCAACCCTGGCGGCACCACGCCGGGCCTGAATAGCGACCTGAATGGTTCTGATCCGTTCAATGCTTTTTTCAGATTCCAAAACCCGGAAGCCGACATTCGCCCGGTGCGCGCCATTCAAGGCATGCAGTACGACCCGGATAACGACCTTGGCTATGTTCTGCGCACCTACACGCCGAATTACATCGCCGGAAACTGGGGTGTGCGCGAAGGCGACACAACCGGCGATGCCATTGCCATGCATCCGGACGGCATGAGCGTGGGCGGCACGGGCATCAATGACGGAACGTATGGCTGCTGGGGCATCAGCAATTCCATCAACCCGGCCACCGGCAATCTCTATTCCGTGGATTTCATGAATGTGTGGAACAGTATCCCGCCAGCGCAACGTCCGCGCGGTGTGTATGAGGCCGGTTTCGATCAGTATGTCGGCATTCCGATGGAGACGCAGGTGGTGGTAAATCCCGATGCTCCCGCCGATGGGGCCGAGGTCGCCTTCAGCGGCGTGAATGTCTCCTACGAAGGTGAGCGCGATTACACGCAGATAAGCCTGAGCGCTAATGGCAGCGGCCAACAAAATACCAGCACGGTCGCCGTTTCTCATCAGTGATTAAACCGGAAGGTTTTGTATGCCCGACAATCTTTATCAATTGAATGTTCAGTTAGCACCCAGCTGGGATGGCAGCACGGTTCCCGCCCCTATTATCGTGACCTTAACCGACCCGGCCGGTTATGTGATGGGGCAATGGAACGGCAAGGTTTCCGGACAGGGAGTGTATTACCCCTCCCCCGGCCTGCGCGGAGACCTGGATGGCGACCCGTCCAACGCCAATGCGTTCTATCCGTTCATCCATCCGGGGCAGCATATCGACCTGAGCCCGAAGCCCTACGGCTTCAATGGCCATGATGATGCCGGTAACAGCGTGGGGTTTTATCTGGGAACCTACACGGACAAAGACGCACCCGACGGCTGGGGACTGGCCGAGCCCGGCACCGATTACGTAGGGCACAGCAGCGGGTCCGCCATCGGCATCCACCCCGATGAAGACTGGAACGGCACCAATGGCTGCTTCGGTTTATACCCCGATGATATCGTCAGTTTTGCCACCATGTATAACAGTATCCTGGATAAGGGCGGACGTATCAATGGCGTGACCATACAACCGCGCGACCACCAGCTGCTTTATGCGCCCGATGCCTATGTGTCGGCATTTCCTCCGGATGCGAGCAGCGTGGTGATGGATACGACGGATCCCGTGGCGGTGGTTTATAACAGCAGCTTTGCCAGCATGACCTATGAGGGCGATGCGGTCACGCCGCTGGATGGAGGGCAGGTTCAGTCCGTTTCTTATAATGGAGCGGAGCAGGATACGCCAATTGTAGCCAAACATTGAAGGCCAGACGTATAAAACAGGGAAAAGAAGAGAGCCGCCTCGTTGCGGCTCTCTTTAATTATGCGGCCTTGCGTTCCTTGGATTTCGCTTTTTGCGCCACGCCGGATTTGATGGCGGCCTGGGCAGCGGCCAAGCGCGCGATGGGTACGCGGAAGGGTGAGCAGGAAACGTAGTTGAGGCCGACACTCTGGCAGAAATGGATAGAGGCGGGATCGCCGCCATGTTCGCCACAGATGCCGAGTTTCATGTCCTTGCGCGTGGCGCGGCCGCGTTCGGCGGCGATTTTCACCAGTTCCCCTACCCCTTGCTGGTCGATGGTGACGAAGGGATCGGCTTCCAGGATGCCTTTAGCCTTGTAGGGCTCGATGAAGTTGGCGGCGTCATCGCGCGAGATGCCCAGCGTGGTTTGTGTCAAATCGTTGGTGCCGAAGCTGAAGAACTCGGCGGATTCGGCGATGTCGCCCGCCATGAGGGCCGCGCGGGGCAGCTCGATCATGGTGCCGACCTGGTATTCCACCTTGGCGCCGCGACGGGCGAAGACGGCCTCTGCCACCTTATCGATGGCGGTTTTGAGCATGGAGAGTTCCTTGGGGTTCATCACCAGCGGGATCATGATCTCGGGGATGACGGTTTCGCCGGAAGTTTTGGCTTCATCGAGCGCGGCTTCGAAAATGGCTTCGGCCTGCATCTCGTAGATTTCGGGATAGGTGATGCCCAAACGGCAGCCACGGTGGCCGAGCATGGGGTTGGATTCGTGCAGCGCGGCCGCACGGGCGCGGATGGCATCCACGGTGAGGCCGGAGGTGTCGGCAACCTGTTTCATCTCGGCCTCCGTGTGCGGCAGGAACTCGTGCAGCGGCGGATCGAGCAAACGAATGGTGACCGGCAGGCCCTGCATGATGGAGAAGAGCGAGGCGAAATCCTGGCGTTGCATGGGCAGGAGTTTGGCGAGCGCGGCGCGGCGGCCTTTCTCGTCGGTGGAGAGAATCATCTCGCGCATGGCGGGGATGCGCTCGGCATCGAAGAACATGTGCTCGGTACGGCAGAGGCCGATGCCTTCGGCGCCAAAATCGCGCGCGGTTTTGGCATCCAGCGGGGTTTCGGCGTTGGTGCGCACCTTCATGGTGCGCACGGCATCCGCCCAGCCCATAAGGGTAGCGAAATCGCCGGAGAGTTCAGGCTGCACCATGGGAATGGCGCCGTTTATCACCTCGCCGGTGGAGCCGTTGATGGTGATGATCTCGCCTTCCTTGATTACCTGACCACCGGCTTTCAGCTGGCGGTTCTTGTAATCGATCTGCACTTCGCCCGCGCCGGAGACGCAGGGCTTGCCCATGCCGCGCGCAACCACGGCGGCGTGCGAGGTCATGCCCCCGCGGGAGGTGAGGATGCCCTGGGAGACATGCATGCCGTGAATATCTTCCGGGCTGGTTTCGACACGCACGAGCAGCACTTTTTCGCCTTTATGGGCGAGGTTTTCGGCTTCGTCGGCGGAGAAAACGATTTTGCCGGTGGCGGCACCCGGGCTGGCAGGCAAGCCGCGTGCGAGCACCTGCTTTTTGGCTTTGGGGTCCAGCGTCGGGTGGAGCAATTGATCGAGGCTGGCGGGGTCGACACGGAGGATGGCGTCCTCCTTGCTGATGACGCCTTCGCTCTGCATGTCGACGGCGATTTTCAACGCCGCCTTGGCCGTGCGTTTGCCGCTACGCGTCTGGAGCATCCAGAGTTTGCTGTTCTGCACGGTGAACTCAATGTCCTGCATGTCCTTGTAGTGGCTTTCGAGCTTCTGGTAGATGGCCACCAGCTGCTTGAACACATCGGGCATGACTTCTTCCATCGAGGGCAAATCGCCGCCTTCTGCCTTGCCGGCGATGGTGATGGGCTGCGGGGTGCGGATGCCGGCGACGACATCCTCGCCTTGCGCATTCACCAAATATTCGCCGTAGAATTCTTTTGAGCCGGTGGAAGGGTTGCGGGTGAAGCAGACGCCGGTGGCGCAGTCGTCGCCCATGTTGCCGAAGACCATGGCCTGCACGTTGACGGCCGTGCCCCAGCTTTGCGGGATGTTGTGCAGCTTGCGGTAGGTGATGGCGCGGGCGTTCATCCAGGATTTGAATACGGCGCCGATGGCGCCCCAGAGCTGCTCATGCACATCCTGCGGGAAAGGTTTGCCGAGCGCGGCTTCCACATGCTGCTTGAAGGAAATCGTCAGCTCGTGCCAGTCGGAGGCATCGAGGTCGGTATCGAGATGGACGCCTTTGTCGAGTTTTTTGTCCTCGATCATGGCTTCGAAATCATGATGATCAAGGTTCAGCACCACGTTGGAATACATGGTGATGAAGCGGCGGTAGGAATCATAGGCGAATCGCGGGTTGCCGCTGCGGCGGGCGAGGCCTTCCACCGTGTGGTCGTTGAGGCCGAGGTTGAGCACCGTGTCCATCATGCCGGGCATGGAAGCGCGCGCGCCGGAGCGCACGGAAACGAGCAGCGGGTTTTCACGGTCGCCGAATTTCATGCCGACCTTGGATTCGATTTTCTTCAGCGCCTTTTCCACATCGGGGATCAGCTGTTTCGGCATTTCCTGGCTGTTTTCGTAGAAGAGCGCGCAAACATGGGTGCCGATGGTGAAGCCCGGGGGAACCGGCAGGCCCAAATGGCACATTTCGGCAAGGTTGGCGCCTTTGCCACCAAGCGTCTCTTTCATTGAGGCGCTACCGTCGGCCGCGCCATCGCCAAAATTATACACGAGCTGGGTCGTCATGACCTTATCCTTCCAACTTGTCGAAATTCGCGAAAATACCGATCACCCGGGTGATGGCCGCCAGCAGGCGCAGGCGGTTGCGGCGGAGGTTCTCCTCCGGCACATTCACCATCACATGGGTGAAGAAATCATCGAGCGGGGTTTTCAGCAGCAGCATCTGGCCCATGGCATCGCCGAAGCGTTCCTTATGCAGCATGGGGATGATGGCTTCCTCCACCTTTTTCAGCGCGGCGTGCAGCGCCTGTTCGTCCTTCTGTTTAAGCAGGGCGGCATCAATTTTCGCGTTGTAATTGGCGCCGTCTTTGGCGGATTCGGTTTTGACGATGTTGGCGGCGCGGCGGTAGGCGGCGATGAGGCGCTCGCCGTCCGGCGCTTCCAGGAAATAGCGCAGCGCCTTGGCACGGGCGACGAGGCGCGTCATGTCGTCATCCTGCCCTTCGTCAAAGACAGCGCTGATGATGTCGTGGCGGTAGCCTTCGTCCTTCATCATCACTTTCAGGCGGTCGGCGAAAAAGCCCATCAGTTCATCGCGGAGCACATCCTTGCTTTTGCCGGAGGATTTAAGCAGCGCCGGAGGAAAGCCGATGATGGCTTTTTCCAGCAGTTCCTTCAGCGGCAGGCGAAGGTTGTTGGAAAGGATGAGGCGCAGGATGCCGAGGGCGGCACGGCGGAGCGCGAAGGGATCGCGCGAGCCGGTCGGCGCTTCACCGGCGGCAAACATGCCGACCAGGGTGTCGGTTTTATCCGCAAGGGCAAGCGCCACAGATGCAGGCGCGGAGGGGCAGCGGTCATTCGGGCCCTGGGGGGCGTAATGGTCGCGGATGGCTTCGGCGACGGCAGGGGATTCGCCGGATTCGCGGGCGTAATAGCCGCCCATGATGCCTTGCAGCTCGGGGAATTCGCCGACCATGCCGGTGGCAAGGTCCGCCTTGCAGAGTTCGGCGGCGCGGGCGGCATCGGCCACCGAGGCATTGACCCATTCGGCAATCACGGTGGTGAGTGCGGTGATGCGCTCGATCTTTTGGGCAATGGTGCCGAGCTTGGCGTGGAAGGTGACGGTTTCGAGCTTTTCGTTATAGGCCTGGAGCGGTTTTTTGCGGTCCTGCTGCCAGAAGAATTCGGCATCCGCCAGACGGGCGCGGAGGACGCGCTCGTTGCCCGCGGTGATGGATTTTCCGCCATCCTTGGCGGCGATGTTAGCCACCGTGATGAAGACGGGTGCAAGTTTGCCATTTTTGCCGCGTACGGAAAAATATTTCTGATGGCTCTTCATGGAGGTCATCAGCACCTCCTCCGGCACGGCGAGGAAGCGCTCGTCCATTTTGCCGGCCAGCACCACGGGCCATTCCACCAGGCCGGAGACTTCCTCCAGCAGGCCTTTATCCTCGATCAGCTCGCCGCCATGTTTGCGGGCAAGTGCCTGGGCATCATGCAAAATCTGATTGGCGCGGGAATCGACATCCTCCACCACGTGGGCGCGGTGGAGGGTTTCAGGGTAATCACGCGCATGCGTCAGGATGGCCTGGCGCTCGCTCATGAAGCGGTGGCCAAGGGTGGAGCGGCCTGCGGTGAGGCTGCCGTATTTTACGGGCACCACCACGTCGTCCACCAGGCAGAGGATGGAGCGAAGCGGGCGCACCCAGCCCATGTTGTTGTCTGCTTTGCCCCAGCGCATGGTTTTGGGCCAGTTGAAACCGGCAACCAGCTGGGAGAGCGGCTCGGCCAGTTTGGCGGAGAGCGGCTCGGCGGCATGACGCACCACGGCGAAATAGAAACTGTCCTTGCCGACTTCGCGCACTTCCAAATCTTTTTTGGTGAGGCCCAGGCCGCGGCAGAATCCTTCGATGGCGGCATCGGGCGCGCCGTAGCGCGGGCCGCGTTTTTCTTCTTCACGCGCGGGCAGTTCCTTGGGCAGGCCGTGTGCGATGATGCCAAGGCGGCGCGGGGTGGCGAAGCTTTCCTGGCTGGTGGGTGTCACGCCGAGATTCTGCAGAATGGCGGCGCATTTTTCCTCAAGCTGCTGGCGCGCGGCGCGCTGCATGCGGGCCGGTATCTCTTCGGAAAAAAGCTCGAACGCCAGTACCGCCATTATGCCGCCTTTGCCTTTGCACGTGGTTGCGGGATGATTTGGTTCTTGCCGTTGACCAGCACCACTTTGGGGTCGTGGTTGCGGGCTTCCATCTCGTTCATGCGGGCATAGGCGATGATGATGACCTCGTCGCCCTTCTGCACCAGGCGGGCGGCGGCGCCGTTGACCTGAATCTCACCCGTGTTGCGTTCGCCGGAAATCACATAGGTGGTGAAGCGCGCGCCGCTTTGCACGTCCAGCACGTCCACCTGTTCATAGGGGAGAATGCCGGCGGCTTCGTAGAGCAGCGGATCCACGGTGATGGAGCCTTCGTAGCTCAGGCAGGTTTCGGTGATGGTGGCGCGGTGGATCTTGCCCTTCATCATGGTGACTTGCATTAGGCGGCTCCTTTCAATTCTTTGGAGTCTTTTGTGGTGAATTGTTTTTGTTCATGGGCCATCCAGCCTTCGGCGCAACTTTTGGCCAGCGTGCGGACGCGGGCGATGTAGGCCGCGCGCTCGGTGACGCTGATGGCACCGCGGGCATCCAGCAGGTTGAAATTGTGGCTGGCTTTGATGCACTGATCATAGGCGGGCAGCACCAGCTTGCGGGCCAGCAGGTGGCGGCATTCGGTTTCGGCATCCTCAAAATGGCGCAGCAGCATCTCGACGTTGGCGGCTTCGAGGTCATAGGCGGAGAACTGACGCTCATTTTCCAGGAACACGTCGCCGTAGGTGATGTTGCCCTCGCCTTCCACGCCGTTCCAGTCCAGATCGTAGACGGATTCCTTGCCCTGGATGTACATGGCCAGGCGCTCCAGCCCGTAGGTGATCTCGCCGGAAACGGGCGAGCATTCAATGCCGCCGACCTGCTGGAAATAGGTGAACTGGGTGACCTCCATGCCGTCGCACCAGACTTCCCAGCCGAGGCCGGCGGCGCCGAGTGTGGGCGATTCCCAGTCGTCCTCCACGAAGCGGATGTCGTGGTTGGCAAGGTCGATGCCGATGCGGGCGAGGCTTTGCAGGTAGAGTTCCTGGATATTTTCCGGCGCGGGCTTCATCAGCACCTGGAACTGGTAATAATGCTGGAGCCGGTTGGGGTTTTCACCGTAGCGGCCATCTGCAGGGCGACGGCTGGGCTGCACATAGGCGGTGCGCCAGTGGTGCGGACCGAGGGAGCGCAACAGCGTGGCGGGGTGGAAGGTGCCCGCGCCCATTTCCACGTCATATGGCTGGACGATGGCGCAGCCCTGCTCTGCCCAGAATTGCTGAAGCGTCAGGATAAGCTGCTGGAAACTGAGCGGTGCCATGAAAGCGCCGTTAACCTTTGTCATTGCGTGGATTGGAATGGTCCTACGCAATAGAAAATTAACGGCTTCCGGTCAAGCGAAGCGAGGGTTTTAGGGCCAAATAATGCTTATGAAGCATTGGCTGAGGGGGCAAATCCGTATTCTTGGGTCATTTTATGGATGATTTCCTCCGGAGGGCGGCCGCCAAAGCCCTTTTCCAGAATGACGCCGTATTTGCCGAATTCCACGTTTCCCTGCTTCAGGGCGTCCATGCAGGCCTGGTATTTTTCGGGCATAACGGCCACAAAATACCAGGCCTGGCCGAGCCATGTGGTTGCTGAAAAAAGGCAAACGGCGGGGTTTTTGCGCTTCACAAGCATTTTCTGGTGGTGGCCAAGCATGGGCGTCAGTTCCAGATGGCGGCGCTTTGTGCCGGGTCCGGCGGTCCGGGAATGTCGCTGCCGGTTTCATTGACCTGACCGGCAATGTCGGGCGGGCTGTAAACTTCGGCAATGGTGGAGCGGATGTGCGCGGCGACTTCCGTCGTTACCAGCGGTTTGCCGTCATCACCCACGCCTTTTTCGCTCAGCAGCATATTAAGGATTTCTGCCACCTGATGACCGGAACTGGTGGGCACGCGCAGGTTAAAGTGAACCTCGCTATCCGCTTCATAACATTCCGCCAGCATGCGTCCCTGGCGGGGGGTGCCTTCAAAGCTAATCGAGGCGAATAGTTTGTCATCCTCCAACAGATTGTCGGCATCGAGACTGCCGGGTCTGGTGACTTGTCCCCTGAGTTCCAGCCCCATGATTTCGCGGATATTACGCGCTATATTCTGCGCGGCAAATGCATTGCCTAAACATTCCCGATTCATGGAAATTTCGAATAATATATCGGGGTCACTGCCATCGGCTGCGTTACCTTTACCCAGCACATCGGTATCGGGCACCGCGATGAATATCTTGGTCAGAGCACCACCGGAGAGTTCCTCCGTCGCCGTATGCCATACATTGTGGGGCAATGTTTTCGCAGATATAACGGCGTTGGAGGGTGTAGGTTCCTCCACCCTCATTTCGCCCATCACCATGCCGATGCGGGCGTTCAGGTCATGCCCCATGATTTCGGCATAGGCCATGGTTTCCGTAAAGTTTTCAGCCTGAGTGGCCAACAGGCCGCCATGCCTGCCGATGGGCGACGTGGCGCGCGCAGCGCGCGTGATGGTCAACAATTCGCGGATATCCAGCCCCTGAAGGCGAATATCATGCTCCTGGTGTTCACCGCTCTGAAGATTCACGTGGGTAAAGCTCAGCCGGTCACCTATGTTCCCCATGCCTGTATCGCTTAGCCATTGTTCAACATTTTCCCGTTCCAGCCGGGCCCAGCCCAGCGCAGGTTTGACATGGATCACCAGATCAAACGTATTGCTGTCCGTATGGAAGTGAATGGCGCAATCGGAAACATCGTCATTCAGTCTGCCCGTGCGCGTGGTTCGGATGGCCATGAAGAACCCCTCTCTTGTTGAGAGAAGGATACCGTCCCGGCATCAAAAATTAGTTAAAAAATTAACTAAAAGAGCTTTTTCAGGTTGAGCTGCTTGCCGAGTTCCTTGATCTGTTCTTTGGCAGCTTTGGGGTCCTGGATGGCTTTTTGGATATTTTCAGGCTTGAAGACTTCCTTCTGGATGGCTTCCAGGTCCGGCGCAATGGAAGGATCGTTGAAGGGGCCGCTGACCTTGAGGGGGACCATCAGGCCCTTGTTGTTCAGCTCGCCACCCTGGCCTTTCATGGAGCCGACGACACGGGGCTGGACCTTCATGTCGAAACGCTGGCGGGCGATGTCCACATCGCCTTGCGCCGTGAGGCGGGCGAAGGGGGCCATCATGGCGAGGTCTTCCGTATGTGCTACGCCCTGTTTGATGGCAAAGCTGCCGCCGAACTCGCTGAAGTCGGTAGAACGGGGGGTGCTGTCGCGCGCGGGGTTGAAGACGGATTTGAGATCGCGCATGGCCTGGGCCAGGTCGATGCCTTTGATCTTGCCGTCTTTCAAGCGGATATCCGCCATGCCGCCAAGGCTGTTCATGATGCCCTGCACGCTGGTGCCGGTGCCGGAAACGTTGATAACCGCATTGCCCTTGCCGGTGAGCTTGTCGATGTTGTTGAGGGCGATCAGCAGCGGCTCGACCTGAATGCCAGTGAGCTTGCTGGCAAGCGTGAGGGCGGGCGTGCCGTTGGCATCCAGCGTCACCTCCAGGTCACCCGCGCCGCTGAAAAGCTGCATGGCGGGAATGCTGAAATTGGCGCGGCCGTTTTTCACCACGGCATCGGACACGACATTGCTGAGGGTGAATTGATGGAAGATCAATTTGCCGAATTTGAACTTGCCCCCGAAATCCAGGCTTTTCAGCGCTTTCAGGTCAAACGCCTCGGTGCTGTAGGGCATGGCTTCGGCATGGGCATCGCTGATCCAGCTCGGCATCCAGGCGGAGCCATCGGCTTGCTTTTTCGGGAAATAAGGAGAGAGGTCGAGCGCGGGACCGGCGAGGTCCAGGCGGATGGCGGGGGTTTTACCCGCGATGTTGGCACGCATGGTGCCGTCCAGTTCCACGGCATCCAGCACCAGGTGGGAATGTTCCAGCGCCACTTCGGCTTCGTTGGCGCGAAGCGCGCCTTTGAGCATGAAATTTTTCAGCGTGCCGTCGGGCATGCCGGTTTTGATGCCGAATTTGCCGAGGACATCGGCCAGGTTATCGGCATTCACCACCATGTTGCCCTGCACGCCAGGTGCTTTGGTGGAAGGGTTGAGCGTGCCATCGAACACGGTTTTCAGACCGGCATAGGTGAGCTCGGCCTTCACGGCGGGGGCCTCGCCATCCAGATAGCGCTGCACGCTGGCCAGGTTGCCTTTGACGGAAATGGGCTTGCCCTGGAACTCGGCCTTGGCGTCCAGCTCAAGCGGGTCGGAAAGATTCTTCAGCCCCAGCTTGAGGTCGAGCTCATGGACGCTTTGCGCGGTTTTGGAGGCCTTGTCCTGATAATTGATAGAGCCGTTCTCGATCGTCACCTTGCTGAGTGAAATGGCGGCCAGCGCGGGAATGGCGCCTGCCTGCTGCTGCGCGGGGGCATTGTCGGCCACGTTCACGCGGCGGGAGAGAAGGTCATAGGCGGTTTCGAACTGCCAGTTGGCCTGGCCTTTGGCGTTCTTTTCCAGAAACACGACCGGCTCGATGAGGGTGAGTTCATCGACGCGGATCTCTTTTTTGAGCAGCGGCATCACCTGAAGCGAGACGGAGAGTTTCTTCATCGTCAGCATGGTGGGGTCGCTCGCCCAGGGGGCGTTGCTGAGGGAGACATCGCCCAGGTTGACGGCGATGTTGGGCCAGATGCCGACGGAGACATCGCCGGTGATTTTCAGGTCACGCCCGGTTTTGGCTTTCACCTGCTCGGCCACCATGGCCACGACCTTTTCCTTCGATACCAGCATGGGGATGGCTACCCAGGCCGCGCCGATGAGGGCGGCGATTACCAGAAGGAAAATGACGAGTTTTTTCATTGATCTTACCTCAATATCTATCCGTGCGGTTCAGGCAAATGCTGCACCGCGGAAGGCACAAAAGACCCAAACCGCTAAAAAATCAAGCGGCTTTTGTGCGCTTGGTGGCGTCGCGCTGGCTGGAGAGTCCCTCCCCCACACGCACCAGCGAGTTGCTGCTGGAATTGCGCGGGATGATAGCCTCGATCAGGTAGGGCTGATCGCTGGCGATGGCTTCTTTCAACGCGGCGTCGAATTCGGCGGGTGTGGAGACCTTCAGGCCTTTGCCAACGCCGACCATCTCCGGCACCTTGTGATAGTTCCAGCGCTGGAGGTTGTTGAAGGGGCCGTCGATGATGTGGCGCTGGGTGCCGTAGCCGTCGTTGTTCATCACAATCACAATGGGGGCCATCTTGAAGCGCGCGGCGGAGGAATATTCGATGCCGGTCATCTGGAAAGCGCCATCGCCCACCAGTGCAAAGACGCGACCGTTGCCGATGCCCTTGCCCGCATCCTTGCTTAGGGCGCGTTTGGCGGCAATCGCCCCAAGGGCGGCAGGCACGGCAAAGCCCATGGAGAGGTAAAACGCATCGGCAATGAAATTGCTGCGCTGGCGGGTGCGCAGTTCCACCGCGCCGAAAAGCGCATCGCCCACGTCGCAGGTGAGCGTGTCGTCCTCGCCCAGGTTGGCGGCGAGCACGTTGAAGAAATGCGGCACTTTCAGCTCGCCCTTCATGTCGGCATCGGAAAGCGGTTCCATCGTTTTGGCGGGGTTGGGATTGACGAAATCCTCGCGCTTTTTCACGGGGGCTTTCAGCAGCGCGTCCATGAAATCATCCATGCGCACATTGTCGTAGGTGCGGTAGCCGACGCGGCATTTCTCGGTGGTCACCAGGATGGTGCCGGATTTGTCCAGTTCGTTCGGGATGAAGCCGAAGAAAACATCTGTCACGAAGGTGCCGAGGAGGATGACGCAATCGCTTTTATCGACATATTCCTGGCATTTGGGGTCCGACAGGTTGCCGGAGAAGACGCCGATATAGTGAGGGTTGGTCTCGCGGATGACGGATTTGGAAAGGATGTCGGCGGCAATGGGGATGTTAAAGGCCTTGGCGATTTCCACGGCCTTGTCGGTGATGCCGTGGCGGTGGAGTTCCACCCCCGCGATGATGACGGGCTGTTTGGCCCTGTTGATGAATTCCACCGCATCGGCGATGCCGGCTTCCAGCACCTTGGCGTCGGAGATGACGACTTCTTTGGCGCGGGGCTGCGGCGGAGAAATGGGGAGATCGACCACATCGTAGGGTACTTCGATGTAACCAGGGCGGCACTGGTCCATCACGGCATCGATGACGCGCATGATTTCGTTGGCCGCGGTTTCGGGGTCGGTCAGCACGGTGTTGGCGCAGGTGACTTCCTCGAAGATGCGGCGCTGGGTGTCGAAGGTGCGGACCTTGTGATGGATCATGGTATCGCCGGAGCGCTCACGCGGGCTCGGGCCGCCGGAGATGACCAGCAGCGGGCTTTTTTCGGCATAGGCGCAGGCGACGGGGTTGAGCAGGTTGAGGCCGCCGACGCAATAGGTGACCAGCGCCACGCCAAGGCCCATCTGGCGGGCGTAGGCGTCGGCGGCGAAGCCGACGGAGGGCTCGTGCGTCATGGTGATGATCTCAAGCGGGGCTTTTTCCAGCCAGCGGAAGGTGGGCAAAGCAAAGTCACCCGGAATGCCGAAGACGTGGCGCGCGCCTTTTTTGTGGATGTAGTCGAAAAGGAATTCGCCGATGGTTTGTTGCTTGGCCATGTTCTTGCCCTGTCATTATTATAATGGGCTTTTGTAGAAGGTTTCGTGCGCTTTGCAAGCGACTGTATGGCAACCAACCGATGGTTAGTTGCCATACCTTTCCTAACCTGCTCTTCGCGCAGGGTTACGCCCGCATTAGCGGGCGGGGCCTTTTCGTTTGCCATGCTCCGCATGGATGGCCCAGTCCATCTGCTCCAACACAGCATGTTTCGTTACGCTATACAAATTCCCTGAAAGTCTTTATTTATACCGGTTCATTTTCGGGGCCATGAGAGTATGGACGAATTACGGCTGGGCATTGCAGGGCTTGGAACGGTTGGCAGCGGCGTGGTGCGGCTGGTGCAGCAGCAGGCCGATTTGCTGGCCGCCCGCGCGGGCATGCCGGTGCGCATCACCTCCGTCAGCGCGCATAGCCGCACGAAGAACCGCAGCGTGAAGCTGGACGGCTACAGCTGGGCGGAGCACCCGCTGGAGCTGGCCAAGGATAAAAGCGTGGATGCGGTGGTGGAGCTGATCGGCGGGGCCGAGGGCATGGCGCTGGAGCTGTGCAGGCTGGCGCTGAAAAACGGCAAGCATGTCATTACCGCCAACAAGGCGATGATCGCCCAGCACGGGCATGAACTGGCCAAGCTGGCGGAGAAGCATCAGGTGGCGCTGCGTTTCGAGGCGGCGGTGGCAGGGGCAATCCCGATCCTTTCCGTTTTGCGTGAAGGGCTGGCGGCCAACCGGATTTCGCGCGTGGCGGGGATTTTGAACGGCACCTGCAACTTTATGCTGACCAGCATGGAGAAATCCGGCCAGCCGTTTGAGGTGATTCTGCGCGAGGCGCAGGATTTGGGCTTTGCAGAAGCAGACCCGAGCTTTGACATTGATGGGATCGATTCCGCGCATAAGCTGGCGATTCTGGCCAGCCTCGCTTTTGGCGCGCAGGTGGATTTCGACCATGTGGAGGTGGAGGGTATCCGCCGGATTACGCCGCAGGATATCGACTATGCCAAGAGCCTGGGCTTTCATATCAAGCTGCTTGGCATTGCCGAGTGGATCGAGGACCGGCTGTCGCAGCGGGTGCATCCGTTCCTGGTGGGCACCAATCAGCCGATGGGCAAGGTATCGGCGGAATATAACGCCGTGGAAGTGCTGAGCCATGCTGCCGGACCGATGTTCATCGAAGGACGCGGCGCGGGCGGCGATGCCACGGCCAGCGCCGTGATGGCCGATGTGGTGGCGATTGCGCGCGGGCACCATCTGTACCCGTTCGGGCTGCCTGCCGATAAGCTGGCCACGCCTGCCATTTTCCCTGCGGCAGACCGTGTGGCGAGCTGCTATATCCGCTTCCGCGTGGTGGATCGCCCCGGCGTGCTGGCGGCCATCAGCGATGTGTTCTACCGCCATAACGTGTCGGTCAAAGCCTGCATTCAGCATTCCTACAAACCGGCGGAGCCGGTGGATGTGGTGATTGTGGTGCACCCGGTGCGTGAGGGCTCGCTGAGTCAGGCGCTGACGCGCATTGGCCAGTTGGATTTTTGTTTGGATGAGCCGCTGATGCTCAGGATCGCTGATTTATAGGAGAATAAAAACATGACGTTTGCCGCAACCAAACTCACCGCCAATGGTGATATCGAAGCCCTGACGCTGGACCGCAACCTGGCGCTGGAAGCCGTGCGCGTGACGGAAGCCGCCGCGCTTGCCTGCTCCCGCTGGATGGGACGCGGGGATGAGAAGGCCGCCGACCGTGCCGCGGTGGAAGCCATGCGGCGTGCGCTCAATACCCTGCCGATCGAGGGCACGGTGGTGATTGGCGAAGGCGAGCGCGACGAGGCGCCAATGCTTTATATCGGCGAAAAGGTCGGCAATAATAACGGACCGAAGGTGGATATCGCGCTGGACCCGCTGGAAGGCACGACCATCTGCGCCACGGGCGGCGTGAATTCCATGAGCGTGATGGCCATGGCCGAAGCCGGCGGCTTTTTGCATGCGCCGGATGTCTATATGGAAAAAATCGCAGTGGGCGGCGGCTTGCCTGCAGGTGTCATCCATATCGACGCCTCCCCGCTTGAGAATGTGAAAAACCTGGCCAAAGCGAAGAAATGCGACCCGTCGGATATTGTGGTCATCATCCTCGACCGCGAGCGCCATCAGGAACTGATCGCCAAAACCCGGGAAACGGGCGCGCGCGTGCAGCTGATCGGCGATGGCGATGTGGCGGGAATTATTGCCACCGCCACACCGCAGGCGGTGGGCGACATGTATGTGGGCACGGGCGGCGCGCCGGAAGGCGTGCTGGCCGCGGCCGCGCTGCGCTGCATCGGCGGGCAGATGCAGGGGCGCCTGCTCTTCCGCAAGGAAGAGGAAAAGACGCGCGCCAAGCGCATGGGCGTGGAGGATTTCAACCGCATTTACAGCATGACGGACATGGCCAAGGGCGATGTGATGTTCGCCGCCACCGGCGTGACCGACGGCTTCATGCTGAAGGGCGTGCGCCGTACGCAGGGCGGCGCCAGCACGCATTCGCTGGTGATGCGCTCCAAAACCGGCACGGTGCGCTATGTGGAAGCCGAACATAACTTCACCCGCAAGGAAGACTGGACGGAGGGGATGTAAGCCCCTTTGCCTTTCGCTGGGCAATAAAAAACCCCGCGTGAGCAATCACGCGGGGTTTTCTGTTTCAAGCGGGCTGTGCTTAAGCAGCGGCCACCGGCTTGCGGCGCAGGGAGGATTTGGCCGGAAGGTCGAACGGCAGGGCTTTGGCTTCGCCATCCTCGATGCCAGCAATGCGGATTTCGCCGGACATGCTGCCGCCACGACGGATTTCGATGGCGCCATAAGCGATTTTACCTTTGACGGAGCCGGTTTCGTCGATGGTGAGCAGGCCGGTGACGACCAGCTCGCCTTCAAAGCGGCCGCTGATCTCTGCGGAGCCGACGCGGGCCGTGCCGACGAATGAGCCGCCATCGGTGATGCGCATGCTCTCGACTTCTTTCATCTGGGCTTCCACCTGGCCTTCGATGACGACGCGGTCGCAATGGCTGATTTCGCCTTTGAGAACCGTTTCCACACCGACGCGGAGGATGCGCTTCTGCCCTTCCAGCTCGCCATTGTCGAGCAGGGAACCAAGCGTGGCCGACTGGGGCGCGCTGCTCGAGGGGGTGATGCTGGTGGCCGTGGCCATGCCATTGCTGGCCGGGAACGGGGGCATGGGCTGGCGCGGCGGCAGGCTGGAGGCCTGACGCACCGGGCGGGACTGCTCGGCAAAATGCTCGGAAAGCGAACGTTTTTCGCCTTTATTGTAGCTCATGGACTGGGGGGAGCCGTCGGTCGGCATGTCGTCCAATGTATCGGCTGCGGTGGCTTCATTATAGGCTTCGGCTGCATCCACCTGATTTTCGGTTTCCAGCAGTGCCGTGACATCGCGCCGACGAAACATGCAAACACTCCCTTGTAAAACATGTGTCTCGAAAACTTATGTGGCTACACATAGCTTCGATATTTACCGATTGTTAGCGGATTTGTGCGTTGCTTTCCAGCACAAACTATCGCTAAAATTGCAGCGTTTTGTGGATGACAAACACAAGATGTTGACTATTTATCGTTTTGCGCGGATTTTGCTGCGAGCGCGAATTGGAAAGGAACTCTTAGGGGTTCCCTGTTATGATGGGTTTGTCTAGTTTGCTGCCCTGCAGCGTCACCAATAACGGATTTTTGTATGTTTCTTGAAAATAGCGGCCTTTACCAGATGCACGAATGGCATAAGGCCAGCTTCGCACCGCTCCAGATGCTCGCTAAAATGGGGCGTGAGCTTTACACCAACCCCGCCAGCCCGCTTGCCTATATGCCCGGCTCCCGCCACATGGCCGCCGGAAGCGAGTTGCTGGAGCGCGTTACCCGCAAATATAACAAGCCGGAATTTGGCCTCACCGAAACCGTCATTGACGGCAAAACCTACAAGGTGACCGAAAAGGCGGTGATGGAAAAACCCTTCTGCACGCTGCTGAAATTTCAGCATCACCACACGAGCCATCTGCCGAAAATGCTGGTGGTAGCACCGCTTTCGGGCCATTACGCCACGCTGCTGCGCGGCACGGTGGAAGCGCTGATCCCGCATTTTGAGGTCTATATCACCGACTGGATGGATGCGCGCGAAGTGCCTGTTTATGAAGGCACGTTCGACCTGGATGATTATATTGATTACGTACATGAATTCATCTCCGTGCTCGGGCCGGAAGTGCATGTGCTGGCCGTGTGCCAGCCTGCCGTGCCCGTGCTGGCGGCCGTTTCCATCATGAATGCGGAAGAAAACCCCAAGGCGCCGCGCTCCATGACGCTGATCGGCGGGCCGATCGACACGCGCATCAACCCCACCGAAGTGAACCGCCTGGCCTATACGCGCTCGCTCAACTGGTTTGAGCAGAATGTGGTGACGCGGGTGCCGTTCAATTATCCGGGCTTTATGCGCCGTGTGTATCCGGGATTTTTGCAGCTTTCGGGCTTTATGCAGCTGAACCTGGAACGCCATATCGGCGAGCATATCAAGTTGTTTCAGCATCTGGTGAAGGGCGACGGCGAATCCGCCGAGGCGCACCGCAAGTTTTACAATGAATATCTCTCCGTGCTCGATCTGCCGGCGGAATTCTACCTGCAGACGATCAAAACAGTGTTTCAGGATCATTCCCTGCCCCGCGGCAAGATGGTGTCACGCGGGCGGAAAATTCAGCCTTCGGCCATTACACGCACGGCGCTTTTGACGCTGGAAGGGGAACTGGACGATATTTCCGGCGTGGGCCAGACGAAGGCCGCGCAGAAGCTGTGCAAAAACCTGCCCGAGGACATGAAGCACCACCATTGCCAGCCGGGCGTGGGCCATTACGGCATCTTCAACGGCCGCAAATACCGCGAGCATGTGGTGCCGATCATTGTGGATTTCTGCAATGCGCATAATAAAGCGCCCGCCGTGCAGGTGTCTTCGCTTCGCTCGGCTTCATTATAAGTTTGTTATCTGCTTCGCGTTGCTGCGCAATGGAACAGCGGCGAAGTTAATAACCCTGCGCTTCGCGCAGACGCCGCGCTCTGCTTATATATGTTTGTTCCCTGCTTCGCGTTGCTGCGCAATGGAACAGCGGCGTACGCGCCGCGCTCACGGCTGGGGTGACGGGAGGCCGAAAGGGATGACTCGCTCCGGCTTTGACATTGCCATGCGGCAAGGTTAGCATTCGCCTCCAATTTGAATTGAGGTTTGATATGCCGCTGGCGCTTACGTTTCCGGGACAGGGTTCCCAGGCTGTTGGGATGGGAAAGGCTTTTGCCGAGAGTTATGCGGAGGCGCGCCATGTGTTTGAAGAGGCGGACGACGCCATCGGCTTCAAGCTGAGCAAAATCATTTTTGAAGGACCGGAAAGCGATTTGACGCTGACGGTGAACACGCAACCCGCCATCATGACCACCTCGGTGGCCATTTTGCGCGTGATTGAAAAACAGCTGGGCCTGACGGCGGCCAAGGCTGCCTATGTGGCCGGGCATTCACTGGGTGAATATTCCGCGCTGTGCGCCGCGGGCAGCTTCACGCTGGCCGATGCCGCCAGGCTTTTGAAACTGCGCGGCCTGGCAATGCAGGAAGCCGTGCCCGTGGGCGAAGGCGCCATGGCCGCCATCCTTGGGCTGGAAATCGACGAGATTAAAAGCATCACCGATGCATGCGCCAGCACCGATACCTGCCAGATCGCCAACGATAACTGCCCCGGCCAAGTGGTGATAAGCGGGGCGAAACGCGCCATCGAACGCGCGGTGGACATGGCCAAGGAACGCGGCGCTAAGCGCAGCGTGCTGCTGGCCGTCAGCGCGCCCTTCCATTGCAGCCTGATGTTTTCCGCCCAGCAGAAGATGCAACAGGCGCTGGAAGCGACCACCATCAACAAACCCGTGGTGCCGCTGATCGCCAATGTCACGGCCGAAGAAGCCGAGCAGCCCGATGTTATCCGCCGCCTGCTGATCGAGCAGGTGACCGGCATGGTGCGCTGGAGGGAAAGTGTGAATTATATGGTGGATAACGGCGTGAAAACGCTGGTGGAAATCGGCCATGGCAACGTGCTGACCGGGCTTACCAAGCGCATCAACCGGGAGGTGCGCGCCATCAGCGTTTCCTCCCCGGCGGACCTGGAAGCGCTTGAAAAACTGCTGAATGAGCCCATTGCGGCCTAAGGCCGTCATGATTTTGTCATTCCAGTGACATGGTTTTGTTGCAAGAAAGCGCCATAAAGGCTTGTTTTTCTTCCATGAGCCGCCATGCCGAACCGCCCCTACCCTTTTGAGCCGTTCCTCGCCATGACCCCCTATGAGGCGGGCAAGCTCTTTTCCGTGATGGCCGACCATATGCCGCACCATTCGGGTGGAGCGGTTTCCACCCGGCGCGCGGGCAGCCCCCCTCCGCCGGAACCCCATGCCGTTGACGTGCACAGCCTGGCGCGCATAGGCGCATACAGCCTTTGGGAACTGGTGGACCAAAGCAAACTGAGCCCCGCCAGCCAGGCCTTCATCCAGCAATGCGACGCGGCGTGCAGCCGCTATGCGGAACTGGTCGGCGAGGCGCTGCAATGGTGGAAGGAGCATGTGGGGGATGACGGCATCGCCCACACGCGCGACGTAACCGGCGCGTTTCGCGCGCGCTATCCCGGCCTGGAATGGAAGCGCGGCAACCAGCATGACTGGACCGGCTTTTTCGCCGTGCTGAAATGGTATTCCGGCCAGAGTTTCGACCTGATTTCGCATTATGACGATTATCACCGGCTGAAGCGGGCCGCGCAGGATGTTCCGGCCGCCGTTCAAACCGAGATTTATATATTGGACGACCAGTTGAGGGAACTGGCGGACATGCTGGAAAACGGCCGCTGCCCGCTGCTTGAGGAAGATTTCATCCCCCTCATCTTCCCGGAAAACGCCCCCCTTCTTTTGCCCAATACCAACCGGATGCTCATGGCGCTTTACTGCCTGCACCAGACGGCGCTCGGCCTGAATGACAGCCGACACCATCACCCGTCTCTCATCCCCTCCCTCAAGCTATATTCCTACGAGGGGGTGGATGCGGTGGAGCGTCTCAAGACCATGGATGAGCTGATCCGCAATGGTTCGGGGGAAGAGGATTTCCGTGCCACGCTCAACCCCGCGCTGGCGGAGGGCGCCATAACGGGCAACGGTTTTGCCTTCCATAAGGAACGCGGGCTGAAGAAATTCACAACCCTACCCCACCATAGGGAGGCAGGGATTGACCTTCATGACCTGTTCATCCGGAAGGCCGAGGGTTATGGCCATGTGGGCGAATGGCTGGACTGGCTGCTGCTCGGGACCGCGCTGGATGAGCATGCCAACCTGCCGGATTTCCTGAAGCCGCTGCATGCCTATATGGAATCCGTCCGGCAGCCGGACGGGCAGGAGGCGCGTTATGAATAATGCGACACACAGCCCCTACCCGTTTGAGCCGTTTCTGGCGATGATGCCGCTTGAGGCGGGCAATTTTTTCATGGATATCGCCATGCTGATGTATGGGGAATATCGCGGGGCGGCATCCACGGCGCGCGCGGGCGAGCCCGCACGGCAGGAACGGCACCTGGTGGATTTGCATAATCTGGCGCGCATGGGTGCACTCGGCATCTGGCAGCATGTCGACCAGGAGGCGTTAAGCCCGGAAAGCCGTGCCTTTATTCAGCGCTGCGATGCCGCCTGCAGCCGTTACGCCCAGCTGACCGGCGAAGCCCTGCAATGGTGGAAAAACAGTATTGACGACCCGGAAGTACGCCACTCCCGCGAGGTGACTTCCTCGTTTAGAACCCGCTATCCCGGATTTGGCTGGGCGCAGGGCTCTTCGGTTGATGATGTGGGTTTTCTGAATGTGCTGCGATGGTATGCGGGTGGAGCGCTGGACGATATTCCCTGGCCATCCGACGTTTTGGCGCTGAAACACGCTCAACGTGACGTGCCGGAGGCAACCAGCCGGGAAATCCTGGCGCTGGAAGAGGAACTGCTTGAACTGACCGGCCTGCTGAATGAGGGGCGCTGCCCGCTTTCCGGTGAGGCGGCCATTCCTTTCGACTATCCCGAAGGCAACCCCATCATCATCCCCAACCAGCGCAACCTGTTGCTTAACCTCTATTGCCTGAACCAGACCGGGCGAGGGTTGAATGACAGCCGTCATCATCACCCGGTTCTCATCGCCGCGCTCAAGGACCGCACCGCCGAGGGTAAGGATTCCGCCGTTAAGCTGGGGCATCTGGACGAGGATATGGCTACCGCCTGCCGGATGGAGGATTACCGGGCGATGATGCGCATCATCGCCCCCGACGCCCAGGGCATGCAGAATGCGTTTGCAAGCCATAAGGTCCGCGCGCTTGGGGTGTTCCAGTCTCTGCCGCATACGGCAGAGGGCGGGCTTGATTACGACCTGTTCTTCAGCCTTGCCGTGGAATCGACGCCCGAGCGCAGCGCCTGGCTGGACTGGCTGCTGCTCGGCAAAATGATGGACGAGCACATGGCCCTGCCAGATTTCCTGAAGCCGCTGCATGCCTATATGGAAACGCTGCGACCCATGGAACAGGAACGGGGTTTCGAATGAACGAACGGCTTATTCACGGCAGCCCGTACCCTTTCGCCCCTTTCCTTGCCCTTACCCCAATGCAGGCGGCGTTTTTGTTTCAGGAGCTTGGGTATCATATGGTTTATCGCCATGCCGGGGCGCCATCCATCCACCGGGCAGGCGACGAGGCGATGGATGCAAACCATCTGGTGGATATCCATAACCTCGGGCGCATGGGGGCAATCGGGCTATGGCAACATGTGAACCAGCAACGCATGAGCGCCGCCAGCCGTGAGCTTGTTCAGCGGTGCGATGACGCATGCAAAACCTACAGCATGATGATGGGCGAAGCCATGGACTGGTGGGCAGGCGCACTGCGGGAGAAGGGCATTGCCGTTGACAGGAGAAGCAGCGTTACCTTCAAGGAGCGTTATCATGACCTGCAATGGGGTGGGAATGATTCCCACGACCGGACTGGTTTTCTGGCAGCGATGCAGTGGCGGGCCGGACGCAACCTGCCGAAACAGGATGAAGAGATGCTCCGCCAGGCATTGCCGGATGATGGTGGCGCCTATGCGGCCAGGCTGGATGAACTTCAACATGAAATCCAGAAAGCTGCCGACCTGCTGGCCTCTCCCGACTGCCCGCTGTCGCATGAACCGTTGATTGGTTTTCTTGCGCGCGACGGTAAGGAACTCACCATTCCAAACAGCGATGGCTACCTTACCCGGCTTTACTGCCTGAACCGCATTGCCTACGGGCTGAATGACAGCCGTTCGCATCACCCGCTGCTTATCCCTTCGCTTAAGCTGCATAGCAAAGAAGCGGTCGATGCCGCCCTGCGGCTTGGGGAATGCGACAGCCTGATGGCAGAGACCAGCCTGACCGAGCATTACCGCGCCATGATGAACCCCGGCCTGACGGGCGGGAGCGAATCTCCGGACGTGTTCGCCCAAAGCAAGGCCAAGGCATGGCAAAAGCTTTCCGCCCTGTCGCGAACGGACGATGAACGACTGGATTACAGCGCGGTTTTCGTGCGGGATTATCCCAGGCAGACCGATTTTTACGATTACATGGACTGGCTGCTCGTCGGCCGGGCAATGGAAAGCTATGAAAACCTACCGAATTACCTCAAACCGCTTGCGGCTTATATGGAAAACCTGCGCCAGGACGGGCAGGATATCCGCCAGCCCTAGGGGGCGGTTTGCCTGAGGGTGGCGATTTCTCTTTGGCATTTGGGCCAGAATAAGTTAATGGCGTGCCCCAGCAAAGGAATGTGAGGGGGCTTGGATGTTCGACCTTAGCGGCATGAATGCACTGGTGACCGGCGCGAGCGGCGGCATTGGCGCCAGCGTGGCGAAAGCCCTGGCGGCGCAAGGCGCGCGCGTGGCGGTGAGCAGCACACGCAAGGAGGTGCTGGATGCGCTGTGCGCGGAGATTGGCGGTAATTCCGTGGCGATCGTCGCCAACCTGAACGACCCCGAGGCCCCGGCGAAACTGGCCGAAGAGGCCGAAAGCGCGCTCGGCCAGGTGGATATTCTGGTGGCGAATGCGGGCATTACGCGCGACGGGCTGCTGATGCGCATGAAGGACGAGGACTGGGACCAGGTGATCGCGGTCAACCTCACCTCCACCTTCAAACTCTGCCGCGCGTTGAGCAAACACATGATGAAGCGCCGGTTCGGCCGTATCATCACCATGGCATCCGTCGTCGGGGTGATGGGCAACCCGGGCCAGGCCAATTATGTGGCGGCCAAGGCCGGGCTTATCGGCTTCACCAAAGCGATTGCGCAGGAAATGGCCAGCCGCGGCATTACCGCCAACGCGGTGGCGCCGGGCTTTATTGCCACCGCCATGACGGATAAGCTCAATGAAGAGCAGCAGACGCGCATTACGCAGAATATTCCGGCCGGCCGCATGGGCGATGTGGCGGATATCGCCAGCGGGGTGGTATACTTGGCATCCAAGGAAGCCGCCTATGTAACCGGCCAAACCCTTCATATTAATGGCGGTTTGTTGATGCCGTAAGGGATGGCATTAACCCTTCGTAAACCGCTATTGATTTGTGCAATCAGTGCGGCTAAAAGGGGCAGCTTAATTTGACTGGGCGTGCCCGGCGAGCTGAAAAAGATTTAGACTATTTAACTTACCGACTAGCCTACAAATAACCAAGGAGTTGAACATGAGTGATATCGAAGCCCGCGTACGCAAGATCGTTGTGGAACATCTGGGCGTGGATGAAGCCAAAGTGAAAACCGATGCCAGCTTCATCGATGACCTGGGCGCGGACAGCCTCGACACCGTGGAACTGGTGATGGCGTTCGAAGAAGAGTTCGGCTGCGAGATTCCGGACGATGCCGCCGAGAAAATCCAAACCGTTGGCGACGCTGTGTCCTTCATCAGCGAACATGCCAACGCCTAACAGCGCTTTAACGCGAATCAGGATCGACGCATGACGCGCCGTGTAGTGGTGACAGGTATAGGGCTCGTAACGCCGCTTGGCTGCGGGGTTGACGTGAACTGGAAAAACCTGCTCGCCGGGAAATCCGGCCTGGGGCCGATTACCTATTTTGATACGACGGATATCCCCGCCAAGGTGGCCGGCCAGGTGCCGACCACCGGCGAGGGAGCCTTCATCGCCGACGACTGGGTGCCCGCATCCGACCGCCGGAAAATGGGTAATTTCATCGTCTTCGCCATGACGGCCGCCAAGCAGGCCGTGAAGGATTCCGCCTGGGTTCCCCAGACGGAGGAAGACCGCTGCCGCACGGGCGTCATGATCGGATCCGGCATCGGCGGATTGCCGAATATCGAAGAGACGTCGCTGATCTGCAAGGAACGCGGCCCCCGCCGGGTGAGCCCGTTCTTCATTCCATCCGCGCTCATCAACCTGACATCGGGTTTCGTGTCGATCGAGTTCGGCTTCAAAGGCCCGAACCATTCGGCCGTGACCGCCTGCTCCACCGGCGCGCATGCCATTGGCGACGCCGCGCGCATCATCATGTGGGGCGATGCGGATGTGATGGTTGCCGGTGGCGCCGAAGCCGCCATCTGCCCCGTGGGCATTGCCGGTTTCGCTTCCGCCCGCGCGCTTTCCACCAGCTACAACGATACGCCGGAGAAGGCCTCCCGCCCATGGGACAAAGGCCGCGACGGGTTCGTGATGGGCGAAGGTTCCGGCGTGGTGGTGCTGGAGGAATATGAGCACGCGAAAAAACGCGGCGCGAAAATTTATGCCGAAGTGGTGGGCTACGGGATGTCCGGCGATGCCTATCACCTCACCGCTCCTTCGCCGGAAGGCGACGGCGCATTCCGCTCCATGCAGATGGCGCTGAACCGCGCGGGCATGAAGCCGGAAGATATCGACTATATCAACGCACACGGCACCTCCACGCCGAAAGGCGACGAGATCGAGCTGCTGGCCGTCAAGCGCCTGATGGGCGATGCGGTGGGCAATGTGTCCATGTCATCGACCAAATCCTCGATCGGGCATTTGCTCGGCGCTGCGGGCGCGGTGGAAGCGATTTATTCCATCCTGGCGATTCGCGACCAGATTGTGCCGCCGACGCTCAATCTGGAAGATCCGTCCGACGAATGCGGCGGCATCGACCTGGTACCCCTGAAGGCCAAGAAGCGCACCGTGCGCGCGGCCCTTTCCAATTCCTTCGGTTTCGGCGGTACCAATGCAACTGTCATTTTCAAAGCGGCGTAAATCCCCTTTGGCCCGGCTGTTCTGGGCAATCATTTACCTGGCATTGCTTGGCGGCGTGGGGCTGGAGGCCCTTTGGTGGGATGCGGTTACGCCCACCGGCGCCACGAGTGACAGCATCCTTATCGACCGGCATTCCGGAAGCCGCCACATGGCCGCGCAGCTGGCCGAGGCAGGCATGGTGCGCTGCGAGCCCTGTTTCCGGCTGACGGCGGGAGCTTATCAACGGCTGACGAAACAAAAACTCAAGGCCGGGGAATATGCTTTTCCTGCCCCCATTTCCCCGTTGGGCATGTTGGAAAAATTCGCCAGGGGCGAGGTGATTATCCGCAAATTCACGGTGCCCGAAGGACAGACCAGCGCGCAGATTCTGGCGCGTCTGGCACGGGAACCGTTTTTGACCGGCGATGCGCCCGCCAGCCTGCCGGAAGGCAGCCTGATGCCGGAGACCTACCATTATACACGCGGCGACAGCCGGGCTTCCATCGTGGAGGCCATGCAGAAGGGCATGAAGGAGTATGTCGCGAAGGCCTGGGATGAAAAGCCGGTGGACGTGCCCCTGACCGGGCCGGACCAACTGGTGGTGATGGCCTCGCTGATCGAGAAGGAAACGGGACGCCCGGATGAGCGCCCGCGCGTGGCGGCCGTGTTCTATAACCGCCTGAAGCAAGGCATGCCGCTGCAGACGGACCCGACGGTGATTTACGCCCTGACGGAAGGCAAGCAGGAATTGGGGCGCCCGCTGACGCTGGCGGACCTGCAGGTGCCGCATCCCTACAATACCTACCTGAACCCAGGCCTGCCACCGGGGCCGATCGCCAACCCGGGTAAGGCCTCCATTGATGCGGCGCTTCACCCCGCGCCGGATGCGCTGACGGCCGGTGAGCTCTATTTTGTGGCCGATGGTCTGGGCGGGCACCGTTTTTCCGCCACACTGAACGACCATAACAAGAATGTGGCGGATTACCGCGCGCTGAAGAAAGGCCCGGCCAACAAGGGGCCGGAAGCGCCCGCGCGCTGATCAGCGCTCGGCCTCCGGGGGCGCGGCGGCGCTGCGCGCGGCTTCCCATTGCAGCAACGCATCGCGCGTGGTGCGCAGCACGTAATGGCTCATTTCGGCCCAGTCGTAATTAGGGTCCGCCGCTGTATCCAGATATTCAAGCTCAGCGGCGGAGATGCCGGAGAGGGTGGCATCAACCGCCTGCCTCAGGGCATCCGCCTGCGTCCTGGGCAGATAGAATACCAGGTCAAGAGTGTCGGGGGCGTCGGCGTGCTCCAGATGCACGAGCATATCCGGCAGGTCCAGCGCGGCCATCAATTGTTCACCCCAAAGGGTGCGCTCGTCGATCTCCTCTATCTCCCGGCGACGGGTGCCTACCCAGCCATCCACCATGACCATGGCTTCCGGCGGAAGGGAAAGACCAGGCAGGAGCTCGCTTTGCCGATGACCGGGCGGCGGCGCGAGCGGGGCCGGAAACGCGGCCCGGCAGAGAGCTTCCCAGTGTTTCATATCGCCGTGATGGCATTCGCGTTTAAGCGCCATGATCAAGGCCATGCCGTCATGGAGCTGCTGCATCTGGGCAAAGCTGAGCGAGGTGCAGAATTCCTCGACATAGGATTGCAGGTCTTCTGCGTCCTGCCAGGTGTGCTGGGCCAGCAGGCCTTTGATGAGATATGCCAGAGACAGGTTCTGGCGAAGATAGTCGAACTCCGGATAAAGGCGCCGGAGTTTGTAGTCGAAATCCGTGATGTCGATATTCACGGTGTAGGGACTGGAGGCGGCGATGGGATTGGCGCCGGTATCGAAGAAGGCCTCCAGATCCAGGGGGCTGCTCATCTAAAGCCCGTGCTGAAGCGCGGCGGCCTTCACCGTGTTGGCCAGCAGGCAGGCAATGGTCATGGGCCCTACCCCGCCCGGCACGGGCGTGATGGCGGAGGCGACGAACTGGGCCTCGGCAAAATCGACATCGCCGACGATCTTTTTCTCGCCATTCTCTTCAATGCGGTTGATGCCGACATCGATGACGATGGCGCCGGGTTTCAGCCAGTCGGCCTTCACCATGCGGGGTTTGCCGACGGCGGCCACGACGATGTCGGCCTGTTTCACCAGCAGTTCGGGGCTCGGCGTGCGGGAATGGACGATGGTCACCGTGCAGTCTTCCTGCAGCAGCAATTGCGCCATCGGCTTGCCGACGATGTTGGAACGGCCGATCACCACCGCATGCAGGCCGCGCAGGTTGATGCCCAGACCTTTCAGCAGATGGATGCAGCCGAGCGGCGTGCAGGGCACCAGGCGCGGCTCGCCCACGGCCAGCTGGCCGGCATTGACCACGTGAAAGCCGTCCACATCCTTATCCGGATGGATGGCGGCCAACACGGCGGCTTCGCTGATCTGTTTGGGCAGGGGAAGCTGCACGAGGATGCCGTGGATGGCGGGGTCGTTGTTCAGCCTGTTGACCAGTGCGAGTAGTTCCTCCTGCGAGGTGGAATCGCTCAGGCGGTGCTCAATGGAATGCATGCCCAGCTGTTTGGTTTGCTCAACTTTGTTCTTTACATAGACCTGGCTTGCCGGGTTTTCCCCCACCAGCACCACGGCGAGGCCGGGGGTGACGCCCGCAGCCTTCAGGCGCTCGATCTCGGGCTTGAGGGATTCGCGCAATCTGGCGGCGGCATCGCGGCCGTCGATGAGGTTCACATGGGGGCTATGGGCGATGGGCTTCATGATCATGATCGGTTACTCATCCAGCATGTGAAATGCCGATTGCACGGCTTCGGTGGCGTCTTCCAGTTCTTCCAGGGCTTCCGGCCAGCTTTCAGGCGCGGCATGTTCCATGCGACGGCACAGATCAGCCATTTCCTCGGCGCCGACGTTGCCGGAGGCGCCTTTGAGCTCATGCGCGGCATTATACCATGCGTCTGTGTTTTTGCCACCATGGGCGATGGATTTCAGCTCGGTCACGCAGCGCTCAAGCGTCTGGCAGTAAAGCTCCGTCAAGGTAGCGCGAAGGCCTTTGTCGCCACTGGTGACTTCGTCTAAACGGGAACGGTTGAGGATAGCAGTCATGGTCAGCCTTTGGCAGCGGCGGTAAAGGAAGGCAGTAAATGGCCGAAATGCGCCATTACCTGATCGTAGATCGGTCTCTTAAACGGAACGATGAGTTCAGGCAAGCGTGCCGGGTCCACCCATTGCCAGGCGCGGAACTCGGGATGCGCGGTGGCGATGTTGATGTCGCCATCCGTTCCGGTGAAGCGGAAGAGAAACCATTGCTGCGCCTGGCCGAGAAATTTGCCACCCCAGAGTTTCTTCTGCAGGTCCGCAGGGAGGTCGTAATAAAACCACTCGTCGCTGACGGCCATCAGCTCCGCCTTGTCGGTGCCGGCCTCCTCTCCCAGCTCCCGCCAAGCGGCCTGGATACCCGTTTCACCGGGATCGATCCCTCCCTGCGGCATCTGCCAGGCCTCGGCGGTGGTGTCGATGCGCTGACCGGCGAATACCTGGCCGCGATCATTGTAGAGCATGATGCCCGCACAAGGGCGGTAACCCGGCTTCGGCGCGGGCAATGACACGGATTGTTTAATGGGTTTCATGGGCGGGGCTTTCTTCCGCCGGGGCCACGGATGCGGCAGCAGCCGTGGCCGGTTCAGCCGGAGGAACCTCGGCGGAAGCGGGCTGGGCTAGCGTCACCTGGTTGGCCGCACTGACGGGCGCCAGCAGCACGCCTTCCTTCTCAAGCCGCTTGCCGAGTCCTTCCAGTTCCTTGACCGTCAGCGGATAAGGCCGGGCGACCACCACGGCGCGTCCGGCCGATTTTGCCTGCTGGATGGCGGCGTTCAACTGGTTTTCGATGGCTTCGCGCGTGATGGTCTCATCCAGCACAATATCGGCCTGGAGCGCGTTGTAATGATAGGCGTTGCCCGCCACGCGCATGGCCTCGGTCATGCCGGGTTCGCTGCGCACCAGCAGCGCATGGCCACCCTGAAGGTTCTTGTAGAGCCTGGAAACCGACTCCCGGTGGTCCATGAATTTTTCCGACACCGGCGTGGTGAAGCCGATGGCCATGTTGCTGCGCGCGCCGAGCCATTCGATGCGGGCCTTGGCGGTCGCTTCATCCTGAGCGGTCAACAGCGCGCGGGGGCCGGGATCGGTGATGGGGTAATCGTCGGGCTCCATCGGCAGGTCGATAAACACTTCAAACCCCTTGTCCTTCGCCTGTTCCACCCAGCCGCGCAGGTCTGGCGCGTAAGGGGAGAAGGACAGGCCGATTTGCGAGGGCAAGGCGCTCATGGCCAGGTCGGTGGAGCTCTGGCTCAGGCCGAGGCCAACCAGAACCACCGCCAGCTCGGGCTTGTGATCGGGGTTGGAAAAACCCGGCGCAGCATGCGCGACAGGAGGCGCGGCGGCAGCCGACGCGGGCGCGGCGGCATGTTCCGCATGCGCTTCCGGCGCGGCAGCGGCGTGCCCCTCCGGTTTTGCTGCGGCCGCATGCTCGGCAGGCGGCACGGAAGCAGCCTCGGCGGTTTTTTCCAGCGAGCGCATATATATGCCGCTTTTGATGTCGTAAACCACGCGCTGGCTGGCGGAGAAGGAGCGCGCCTCCTCGTTATCCCTGGTGAGGTAAAACCACGCACCCTCCAGCGCCAGAATGGTGCCCAGCAGCGCCGCCGCCGTTCCCCATGTCAGTGTTGCAAGCCGGATGCGCGGTTTGCTCATTTAGGCCCTACTTCGCGGTTGCGGGTTTGGCGGCTGCGTCCTTGGCGGGTTCCGGTTTCACGGATGGTTTTTCGCTGCTGGTGAAGGTTTTGTAGAAGGACACGCCGGTAATGAAATCCAGCGCGCGCTGCAGCTGGTAATCATCCTCGCTGGCGTTGGCGGGCTTCACCTCGCTCTTGTTATCCGTTTTCAGCGGGTCTTTCTTGTCCTTGCTCACTTCACCGTTTTCAGGCTTGGCCTCGTCCTTGCCGGGCATGGCATCCTTGGCCTTTTCCATCATCTGCTTGGCTTTTTCGAGCATCTCTTTCGGTTTGCTCAGGTGGTTGGGCAGATCTGCCTCGGAGCGCATGTCGAGCTGCTCCAGCGGGACGACCTTGGAAGGTTCCACGATGATATCCGGCTGGATGCCCTCGGCCTGGATGGAACGGCCAGACGGCGTGTAATAGCGCGAGGTGGTCAGGCGGATGGCGCCATGGTTGGGAATGGGGATGACCGTCTGCACGGAGCCCTTGCCGAAGCTCTTGGTGCCCATGATGACAGCACGCTTGTGATCCTGCAATGCGCCGGAAACAATCTCGGACGCCGAAGCCGAACCGCCGTTGACGAGCACCACGATGGGCAGGCCACCCGTGATATCGCCCTCACGCGCGAAGAAGCGCTTGTTGCTGTCTTCCGTGCGGCCACGGGTGGAGACGACCTCGCCTTTTTCCAGGAAAAGGTCGGACAGGCCGATGGCCTGATCCAGAAGACCGCCGGGGTTGTTGCGCAGATCAAGCACCACGCCGCGAATCTTGTCGGGGCCGATTTCCTTTTTCAGTTTCTCGAAGGCTTCCTCCGTGCCGCTGGTGGCCTGCTCGGAGAAGGAGGTGACGCGGATATAGGCCACATCGCCCTCGCGGCGGGAGCGGACGGACTGGATTTTGATGACCGCGCGGGTGAGTTCGAAATCGAGCGGTTTGTCGGCGCCTTCGCGCAGCACGGTGAGCTTCACCTTGCTGCCAACCTTGCCGCGCATTTTTTCGACCGCGTCGGAAAGCGTGAGGCCCATCACGGGCTCGTTGTCGATGTGGCTGATGTAATCCTGCGCTTTGATGCCTACTTTGGCAGCGGGGGTGTCGTCGATCGGGGAGACCACTTTCACCAGGCCGTTTTCCATTGTCACCTCGATGCCGAGGCCGCCGAATTCGCCTTTGGTCTGTACCTGGATGTCCTTGAAGCCCTCTTTATCCAGGAAGCTGGAATGGGGGTCCAGCGAGGTTAGCATGCCGTTGATGGCGGAATGGACGAGCTTTTCATCCGGCACGTCTTCCACGTAATCTTCCTTCACGCGCTCATAGACATCGCCAAAAAGCTGGAGAAGCGCGAAGGTTTCCTTGGTGTTCTTGGGTTTGGCGGCGGCAGGTTCGGCCGCGGCATGGGCGCAGGAAACACCCCCCATCAGCGCGATGGCCGATACGGCGACCGTCAGAAAACGTGAGGCTTTTCGGGATGTTGCAAGCGGACGGTTGGATGCATGCATGTAAGGAGACCTTATGGGTACACGTTAACTGGACAGCCACGGCGATGGATCCACCGGCTTGGCATTTTTTCTAAGTTCCATGTAGAGCTTTGTCAAACCGCTATCCGCATTCTTCATCTTGCCGATCGGTTCGCCCGCCATGAGCTTCTGCCCGACGGCGGCCTGAATCTGCCCCAGGCCCGCAATGAGGGTGTGCATCTCATCCGTATGGCGGATAATGATAATGTTGCCGTAACCCATGAAGGGGCCGGTATAGACCACCTCCCCTTTCATGGGAGAAACCACCTGCGCGCCGGGACGGGTGGCGATGCGGATGCCTTTTTGCGGCATGCCGTCATCCCCCTTGGCGCCGAAGCCAGAAACCAGCTTGCCCTGCGCGGGCAGACGAAGCCCGCCTTTTGGCAGGTTGACGCTCGCGGTTTCGGGCTCATTCACTTCCGGCGCGGCGTTGCGGCGCTTGCCGGGGGCGATGTTTTTGGCCTGCGCCGCCTCGCGTTTGGTGATGGCGGCCAGAAGCTCGCTCAGGTCTTTGGCTTTGGAGGAAAGCTGCTTCAGTTCCTTGCCGGTGCTTTCGATGCCCTTGTCCAGCTCGGCATGCATCTGCTGGCGCTGCTGAATTTTCTCGGCCATTTCCGTCTGGCCGGCGAGCAGTTCCTTGCGTTCCTCTTCCAGCGTGGCTTGAAGGATCTGCCGCTGCTGGCGGAGTTCCCCGAGGATGCGGATCTTTTCCCTTAACTGGTTGGCCTCTTCCTGCAAGCCGCCGGTGACATGGCCGAGCAGGATGGCCGAGCGTACGGCGTCGTCCGCATTGCCGGGCAAGGCCACCCAGGCCTCCGGCGGCACCTGGGAGAAACGCAGCATGGCGGCAAGGCTTTCTTCCAGCTGGGCGCTGCGGGTGGCGAGGTCGCGCTCGCGGTCGGCCGTTTCGGCATCGATGGCGCCGAGTTCCTTTTCCGTATCGCTCAGGCGTCGCTCGATGCGCTGAATCTTGTCGGCCATTTTGGTGAGGGTGCCGCGCAGGCTGTCCATTTCATGCCCGAGCTTACTGGCCTTGGCCTCCAGTTCCTCCTGGTTCTTCTGCTTGGTCTGAATCTCATTTTGCACGCGCTCCAGCGTGAAACGGTCAATCGCCCATGCAGGGCCGGGCATGGCCATGGCTGCGCACATCAGCAAGGCAGTGGCAAAGGCGGGTTGCTTCATGAACCTGGAAAGGATGGGGTTGCCGCCGCATCATAGAGCAGTTTCCGGGGATGTGAACACATTATATGGTGTTAAACGAGAAGCGACGAGCCCGTCATGACCTTCGGCTGGGAGAGACCCATGAGCTTTAAGATGGTGGGCGCGATGTCGGCCAGGGCGCCGTCCTTCAGCTTCAGCCCCTGCCCTTTGCTGCCGACCAGCATCAGCGGCACGGGGCCGGTGGTGTGGGCGGTGTGGGCCTGGCCGGTATCGTGGTCATGCATTTTTTCCACGTTACCGTGGTCGGCGGTGATGAGCATGACGCCGCCTGCTTTTTCCACGGATTCGGCGATACGGCCGATACAGGCATCAACGGCTTCCACAGCCTTGATGGCAGCGGGGAGATTGCCGGTGTGGCCAACCATGTCGGGGTTGGCATAGTTGACGACAAGCAAGGCATATTGGCCGCTTTCGATGGCGGCGGTGAGTTTGTCCGTCACTTCGGGGGCGGACATTTCGGGCTGGAGGTCGTAGGTGGCGACCTGGGGGGATGGGACGAGGATGCGGTCTTCGCCTTCGAACAGTTCCTCACGCCCGCCGTTGAAGAAGAAGGTGACGTGGGGGTATTTTTCCGTCTCGGCGATGCGGAGCTGCTTGAGGCCCGCGTGGGAGACGATTTCGCCCAGGGAATCGTTCGGGGTTTCGGCGGGGAACAGCACGCTGTAGAAGGGCGCGAGCTTGCTGGAATATTCCGTCATGGCGAGCGAGTGGGAGAATTTCACCTGCTTGCCGCGGGGGAAGCCATCGAAGGCGGGGTCCAGCAATGCATGAGAGAGCTGGCGGGCACGGTCGGCGCGGAAATTGGCGAAGAGCCAGGCGTCGCCGTCCTGCATGCCGTCGTAACCGCCGAAGATGACGGGGAGGATGAATTCGTCCTGCTTACCCGCATCATAGCTGGCCTGGATGGCGGCGGGGAGTTCGGCGGCGGGTTCACCCTGCCCGCTCACGATGGCGTTGTAGGCTTTTGCAACGCGGTCCCAGCGTTTGTCGCGGTCCATGGCGTAATAGCGGCCCATGAGGGTGGCGATGCGCAGATGTTTGAGGTTGGCCAAACGCAGCATGCCCTGCTGCCAGTAATCGAGTGCGGATTCCGGCGGGGTGTCGCGGCCATCGGTGACAAGGTGGAGCCAGGTGTTGACGCCCGCTTCGTCCAGATATTCGGCGAGTGCGATGATGTGATCCATGTGGGCATGAACGCCGCCGGGGGAGAATAAACCCATCAAATGGCAGGCCTTGCCGCTGGCGCGGAGGTCGTCCGCCAGTTTGACCAGCGCGGGGTGGTTTTTGAGGGTGCCATCTTCCACGGCTTTATCAACGCGCGGGAGGTCCTGCATCATCACGCGACCGCAGCCGATATTCATGTGGCCGACCTCGGAATTGCCCATCTGGCCTTCCGGCAACCCAACCGCTAAACCAGACGTGGCCAGTTTGCTCATGGGGCTGACGGGGGTTAGCGCATCCAGGTTGGGCGTTTTGGCCAGATAAGGCGCATTGTGGGGCGAAGGCTCGGCACAGCCCCAGCCGTCCAGGATGCATAAAACAACGGGTCGGATGGCCATATGTTTTTGAATTGTTCGTTACGGGATGGGTGTTGTATAGGGATTGTCCGCTTCAGGAACAAGGCTTATGCATCATACGACTGACATTACCATCATCGGCGCGGGCCCGGTCGGGCTGTTCGCCATTTTTGAGGCAGGCATGCTGAAAATGCGCTGCCATGTGGTGGATACGCTGGATTTTACCGGCGGCCAGTGCACGGCGCTTTATCCGGAAAAGCCGATTTATGACATTCCCGGCCATCCGAAGATTGATGCCGCCGAGCTGATCAACCAGCTGGAATTGCAGGCTGCGCCTTTTGCCCCAACCTACCACTTAGGACAGCAGGTGATGGGGTTGAAGCAGGAGGCAAGTGGCGAATGGACGGTGACGACCAGCAAAGGCGTGAGCATCACCAGCAAGGCGGTGATCATTGCCGCAGGGTGCGGGGCGTTCGGCCCCAACCGGCCGCCGATGGAAGGTATTGAGCAATATGAAGGGCATAGCGTCTTTTACATGGTGAAAAGCCGTGAGGCGTTTCGCGATAAGAGGGTGGTGATTGCGGGCGGCGGGGATTCCGCCGTGGACTGGGCCATTTCGCTGGCGGAGCTGGCGGAAAGCGTGCAGCTGGTGCACCGGCGGCCGAAATTCCGCGCGGCGCCGGAATCGGTCTCCCGCCTGGATGAGCTGACCAAATCGGGCAAAGTAGAAATGGTGGTGCCCTATCAACTGCATGCGCTGGAAGGCAGCGGTACGCAGATTTCCAGCGTGATTGTGCGCACGCTGGAAGGTGAAGACCGAAAGCTTGAAGCGGATGCGCTGTTGCCCTTCTTCGGGCTGGCGATGGAGCTGGGGCCGATTGCGGATTGGGGGCTGAACCTGGAAAAGCACCATATCGGCGTGAATCAGACCACGCTGGAGACCAACAAAAAGGGTATTTTCGCCATTGGGGATATTGCGCATTATCCCGGCAAGCTGAAGCTGATCCTGTGTGGATTTTCAGAGGCCGCGATGGCGGCGCATGCAGCGCGTGAGGTGGCCTATCCGGGTGAGGTGCTGCATTTTGAATATTCCACCACCAAGGGAATTAGTGGTTTAGCGGCTTGATAGAGGCTGGATTCCAGCGAAAGCTGGAATCCAGCATGTGGCCGCATCCTTAAGGTCTGTCATTGTTGAACCGCCGTATGGATTCCAGCTTTCGCTGGAATGACGGGTGAGAGGTGGAGATAAAGAACCGCTGAAATGCTTGTTGTTTTGCCGGCTTTGTCATGAATTGTTAACGCTCGTCCGTTAGAAAACATGGTGAATTGCGTTGACACAAGGCCTTGTTTCGTCAAAGTAACCAGATAAAAATTTGCAGCAGGAACGACTGAGCATGAACAGCCCCAAATGGAGCTCTAACGTCAAGAAAAGCGGCGGCGTTACCGGGGAAGCCAAACCGGCCCCGAAGAAACAGCCTGATTTCCGCATCGGTAATGTGGATTTTCTCAAGGTCGGCACCATCGCCATTTTCGGTGTGGAAGACCTTGAAGTGATTGAGAACATCGCCTCCAAGCTCAACCGGGCCAGCTCCATGTGCGGCCAGCTGGTGATGAGCCGTATGGGCGAGGAAGTGCCCGAGCCGGACAATCTGGACGTGGAGCCCGGCAACGAATGGCCGATGAAGCTCGAATATCGCGAGAAAATGGTGATGGATAAGGTATTCTGCATTCTTTACATGCAGGGCTATGACGACAACCAGGGCCGTAACTTCGCCTATGTGAACGTGCGCGGCGACCGCTTGGAAAACCTGCGTGAGAAGATGCTGGCGGGCCCGACCTTCAACCTGCCGGATTATTCCACCATCGTGCTGACGGGCGAAGGGATGCCGACGTTTGAGCATCGCGAGAAGCTGCAGCGCGATTACCTGTTTGGTGAGCGCCATACGAATGTGCGTATCTTCCCGCCGCTCTCTGAGGTGACCTAGGTTAGCGTGGCATCGCGACATGGAACCCTGCCCTTCGCGGCAGGGTTTTTTGTATGGTATTTTGAGTGGCGGGGTTTCATACTAATCTTATGAGAACACCTTCCATCCCCACCAGCATGCATGGCTGGCTGACGCATGACAAGCCCGATGGCAGCCTGCATCATGAGCGCTGCATCACCCCGCGCCCGGGCAAGGGGGAAATGCTGATTAAGGTGGCGGCAATCGGGGTGAACCGGGCGGATCTGTATCAGGCGGAAGGAGCCTATCCACTCAGGCCGGGCATGAGCCCGATTCCCGGGCTGGAGCTTTCCGGCCAGGTGGTAGCGACTGGCAAGGGTGTGGATGCTGCCGTGGTCGGCCAGTATGTGGCGGCGCTGGTGGATGGCGGGGCCTATGCGGAATATGCGCTGGCGGATGCAGGGCTGGTGTTCCCCCTGCCCTCTAAAGCTAAACTGCAGGAGGCCGCGGGTTTGCCCGAAGGGCTGATGACGGGGTGGATGGCCTTGAAGGCCGGAGGAAAACTGAAGCGCGGCGACAGGGTGCTGATTTATGGCGCAGCGGGGGGCATTGGCCCCATTATGGCACAGTTGGCGTTGCGGCTTGGGGCGCTGGTGATCGGCACGGCTTCATCAGATGAGCGATGCGTCATCTTGAAACGCCTGGGGGTGTTGCCCATTAACCATCGCACGCAAAAGCTGACGGAAACGGTGAAAGAGCTGACCGGCGGCCGTGGCGTGGATGTGATCATCGACACGGTGGGGGCGGAACGGGCGGCGGATAACATGGCCATGGCGGCACCGGGCGGGCGTATTGTGACGCTGGCCATGCAGGGGGGCGCGGAAGCCCAGTTGAAGCTCGGCGGGCTGCTGGTGAAGCAGCTGGAATGGCGGGGAATGATGCTCAGGGCGCAAAAAATCGCCCAAAAACGGGCCTGGGCCCGGATTATTCGCGAAAATCACTGGCCATATGGCCATTCATCTGGCATAAGGCCGGTCATCGACCGCGTGATGCCACTGGCCGAAGCCGATGGGGCTTTGTCCATCCTCCGGCAGCATGCGAACACTGGAAAAATCATTCTTACCGTTTAAGAGGCACGCCATGGCGAGCACCCAGAAAAAAGCCCCCGTCCTTAACACACCGCTGATGCCCAAGGCAACGGCCGTGTGGCTGGTGGAAAATACCGGCCTTTCCTTCGACCAGATCGCCGAGTTCTGCTCCATGCACCCGCTGGAAGTTCAGGGCATCGCCGATGGCGAAGTCGCGCAGGGCATCATCGGCATGGACCAGATCGCCAATGGCCAGCTGACCCGCGAGAATATCGAGGCCTGCGAAAAAGACCCGAAAAAGAAACTGGAAATGGCCAAGGGCGCGGTGGAATACCTGCAGCTGAAAACCAAAGGCACCCGTTACACCCCGGTGGCGCGCCGCCGCGACAAGCCGGATGCGATTGCATGGCTCATCAAGAATTACCCGGCCATCACCGATGGCGCGATCATCAAGCTGATCGGCACGACGAAATCCACCATCGCGGCCATCCGCGACCGCAGCCACTGGAACATGAGCAGCATCAAACCGCGCGACCCCGTGCTGCTGGGGCTGTGCACCCAGATCGATTTGGATAAGACGGTGGCGCGCCTGCGCCTGGAGCCCGCCGTAAGCGTTGACCAGCAAACCTCTGAAGAATAAAGCTTTTTAGAGCGCCCCCTCAAAACCCCGCTCCGGCGGGGTTTTTTGTTATGTGCTTGAAAAACATTTGTTTCAATTTTGTTTCATCTTTACCTTTCCTTTACGGATGGCGCGTAGGGTGAGGTTTAATAGACATTTACCATGAAGGGGAAATCCATGTCTCGTACGCAGTCGCGTCCTATTAAGGCCCAAGCCGGCCAAGAAGGCTTCACACTGGTGGAATTATCCATCGTACTCGTGATTATCGGTCTGATCATCAGCGGGGTATTGGTGGGGCAAAACCTCATTAAATCCGCCCAGCTGCGTTCGACTATCAGTCAGATTGAGCAGACGAATACATCCGTCAGTACCTTTCGTGGTAAGTTCAATGCCATTCCGGGCGATATTAACCGCGCCGTGGCCTTCGGTCTTGGAGGCGCTAACGGTAACGGCAACGGTCTGATTCAAGATGGTACCGGCGTCATTACCAACTATAACGCCGAAATTGAAAACTTCTGGGTACATCTGTCCGGCGCAAATATGTCGCCCACAACCTTTACTGCTGTGACGGCAACTTCCCCCACCGTTGGCACCAACTTTCCGCAATCCAAACATGGCCGTGGCGGTATCATCGCTCTGGCTGTGAACGGTTATAATAACTATCTGGTTGGCGCAAACTCTGCCACTGCCGCGACGATTGCTGGCGTATTCAGTCTGACGCTGGCTCCGGACGAGGCTTTCGTGCTGGATGATAAAATGGATGATAGCAAACCTCTCACGGGTATTGCTCAAGCTGTCGGCGCTGCCACGATGGCCGCACCGACCACTGTAGGCGCCGCCGGTGCTGCAAACTGCCTGGTGGATACTGATACCAGCACCACAGTAACCCCTGCGGATGATTACAACACCCAGTATACCCAACCAGTATGCGCCCTGCGCGTTCGCATGAACTAAGCTGAGTGCACTAAGTTTAAGGGCCAGCCTTCGGGCTGGCCCTTTTTGTTTGTAGAGCGCGCGGCGTGTGTTCGGCTGCTATAGCAATGTCAATGCTCCGTCGTGCATCTTGCTCGTCATTCCGGCGCAGGGCCGGAACAAGTTGTGTTATGGAATGGTCTTGTTGTTCAATGAACAGATGAATGGATTCCGGCCTGCGCCGGAATGACGTTCGTGAGGAGTGGGGCTTTGTAGGGCAGAACGGCCTAGTGATCCGCGCCGGGGCTGGTGCCGGCGCTTTTGCCGGGGTCGCCGGGGGTGGGGGCGGTTTCCTTGGCTTCGGATTCGGGCTTGAGGAGGATGACGCGCTCATCAGGGTGGGCGTAGCCGAGGTTCTTTTTGGCCTGCTCTTCCAGCATGTCGAGGTCGAGCGAGCCATCCTGAAGCAGCTTCACCTTGCTGTCCATTTCCAGCCGCTGTTTGGTGGCGGTGTCGGCTTCTGTCTGGATGGCGGCCTCCTGATGCTGCTTGCGCACCAGGGCGAGAAAGCCGCGATCGCCAAACACCAGACGCACGGCGAGGATTACCAGCACCAGCCCAAGCAGGGCGGCCAGCATCACCCACCAGTTCATGCGGCTGCTTCGGCGGCTGCGGAAGACTCGGCGGCGGGTGGTCATATGAGGCGCTCCCTGAAGCGTGGTTTCGACCTTTTATAATGGAGCCGGGAGGCAAGGTCACGATGGATGATGCATGGATTCCCGGTTCACGCGATGCGTGCCCGGGAATGACAAAATCTACCTTAGGCGGCTTTTTTGACCGATTTGGCCTTGGCGAGCTTGAGGGCGCCGCGGCCCGCGTAGCGGCCTGCCGTGCCGAGGGACTCCTCGATGCGGATCAGGCGATTGTATTTGGCCAGACGGTCGGAACGGCTGAGGGAGCCGGTTTTGATCTGGCCACAATTGACGGCCACGGCAATGTCGGCAATCGTGGAATCTTCCGTTTCGCCGGAGCGATGGGAGAGAACGGCGCGGTAGCCCGCCTTGTGGGCGATATCGACGGCTTCGAGCGTTTCCGTCAGGGTGCCGATCTGGTTCACTTTCACCAGCAGGGCGTTGGCCAGGCCTTTTTCGATGCCGGCGGTCAGGATGGCGGGGTTGGTGACGAAGAGATCATCGCCGACGAGCTGGATTTGTTTGCCGAGGCGCTCGGTGATGAGTTTCCAGCCTTCGTGATCGTCCTCGGAGCAGGCATCCTCGATGGAGACGATGGGGTAGCGGGCGACGAGGGCTTCGTAATAGGCCACGATACCGGCTTGATCGAGGCTCTTGCCCTCGCCTTCCAGCACGTATTTGCCTTTTTTGTAAAATTCGGTGGAGGCGGCATCGAGGGCGAAGACGATGTCGTCACCCGGTTTGTAACCGGCGGATTCCACGGCTTTGCTGATGAAGCCGAGGGCTTCGTCAGCGGATTTGAGGTTGGGGGCGAAGCCGCCCTCATCGCCGACATTGGTGTTGTGGCCCTTGTCGGACAGTTGTTTTTTCAGCGCGTGGAAGACTTCGGCACCCATGCGGATGGAATCCGCCATGGTTTTGGCGCCGACGGGCATGATCATGAATTCCTGGATGTCGATGGGGTTGTCGGCATGGGCACCGCCATTGATGATGTTCATCATCGGCACCGGCAGGGTGCGGGCGAGTGAGCCGCCGATATACTGGTAAAGCGGCAGGTCGGCGCTTTCGGCGGAGGCATGGGCGGCGGCAAGGGAAACGGCCAGGATGGCGTTGGCGCCGAGGCGGGATTTGTTGGCGGTGCCGTCGAGCTTGATCATGGCGGTATCCAGCGCCACCTGCTCGCTGGCTTCCATCCCGGTGAGGGCGTCGGCGATCTCGCCATTGACGGATTCGACGGCCTTCAGCACGCCTTTGCCGTTGTAGCGTTTCTTGTCGCCATCGCGCAGTTCGCAGGCCTCATGGCTGCCGGTGGAAGCGCCCGACGGCACGGCAGCGCGGCCGAAGGAGCCGTCTTCCAGCGTTACGTCCGCTTCCACGGTGGGGTTGCCGCGGCTGTCGAGGATTTCCCGCGCGCGGATGTCGATGATGGCGACCATGGGTTTGATTCCTTTGCTGAAACTTCAGGGATTACCTAGGGGGAGATGGGTATGGCGTCAAGAAGATACCCCCTCACCCCAGCCCTCTCCCTCAAGGGGAAAGGGAGCAAGGTTACAGCCTTGCCATGCATTACATATCCCCCCTTCTCCCTATCAGGGTGAGGGATAATATGGTTCATCAACCAATTGAAACCTGTTCTCATTTGGCGTAAAATGCCATTATCGCGTAAAAACCGCAGAAATTAAGGCTTTGGCAAGCTCGTGTTAAACGATTTTTCAATGTTATCCGGCATCATGGGTTACATGGGGGATTCCCCATTGATCTGTGACATGGATAAGGACGCTGATAGTGACACGCTGACGGCACCGCCACTTGTGGTGGCATCCGGCGCGGTAGAGCTGGCCACACGAACCAAGGTTCTGGCCGTTCGCCCGCCGATGTACAAGGTGGTGATGCTAAATGACGATTACACGCCGATGGATTTTGTGGTGACCACCCTGATGGAGGTCTTCAACCGCAGCCAGGCCGATGCCACCCGCATCATGCTGGACATCCATAATTTAGGCAGCGGCATTTGCGGGGTTTACACCCGCGACATCGCCGAAACCAAGGCCGAGATCGTCATCGAAAAGGCCCAAAGCCAGGGACACCCGCTGCAATGCGTGGTGGAACCGGAGCCCAAGCCCGCGATAAGCTAATTTTTACCAGCCCCTTTTATCCATGACGTGGAGACCTATCTGATATCCAGGAGTTAGGCTATGGCCATGCTGTCGAAAAACCTAGAGATGACCCTGCACCGGGCCCTGGCCATTGCACGGCAGTATCGCCATGAATATGCCACGCTGGAGCATTTGCTGCTGGCGCTGACCGAAGACCCCGACGCGGGCGTGGTGCTGCGCGGCTGTGGTGCCAGCCTGATCGAACTCCGTCAGAATCTGTGCGAATTTTTAGAGAATGAACTGACCGACCTGGTGGTGGATGAGCTGGCAGAAGCCAAGCCGACCGCCGGTTTTCAACGCGTGATCCATCGCGCCGCCATCCATGTGCAATCCGCAGGCAAACGCGAAGTGACGGGTGCGAACGTGCTGGTGGCGCTGTTCTCCGAGCGTGATTCCCATGCCGTGTATTTCCTGCAGGAGCAGGATATCGCACGCATCGATATCGTGAACTATATCAGCCATGGCATCGTGAAATATACCGAGCGCCCTGCCCCCGTTGCCGCCAACGAGGAAGGCTCGCCCGAACAGGCCGCCGCCGCTGCCGCCAAACTGGGCGCGGGCAATGCCAATGCGGGTGCGAAAGAGAAAGAAAAAGAGGAAAGCTCGGCGCTGGCGAAATATTGCCAGAACCTCAATAAACGCGCCGCCGAAGGCCGTATCGACGTGCTGGTTGGCCGTGAGGAAGAGATCGAGCGCACCATACAGATCCTTTGCCGCCGCCGCAAAAACAACCCGCTGCTGGTGGGTGAAGCGGGCGTGGGCAAAACCGCCATCGCCGAAGGGCTGGCGCTGCGGATTGTGAAAAACAATGTGCCGGAAGTGCTGAAAAAGACCGTAATCTTCTCGCTTGATATGGGCGCGTTGATGGCCGGTACGCGCTACCGCGGTGATTTTGAAGAACGCATGAAGCAGGTGATCCATGAGGTGGAGAAGCTGCCGCAGGCTGTTCTGTTCATTGATGAAATTCATACCGTCATCGGTGCTGGTTCCACCAGCGGCGGTGCGCTGGATGCGGGCAACCTGCTGAAGCCCGCGCTGGCACGCGGCAATTTCCGCTGCATGGGTTCCACGACTTATGGCGAATACCGCACGAGCTTTGAGAAGGACCGTGCATTGGCGCGCCGCTTCCAGAAGATCGACGTGAAGGAGCCTTCGGTTGACGATACGGTGAAGATCCTGCGCGGGTTGAAGCCCTATTACGAAGAGCATCACCAGATCCGTTACACGCTGGCCGCGGTGGAAGCCGCCGCCAACCTCTCCGCCCGTTTCATCACGGACCGCAAATTGCCGGACAAGGCCATCGACGTGCTGGATGAAGCTGGCGCATCGCAGATGCTGCTGCCGGAAAGCCGCCGCCGCAAGGTGATCGGCGTCAGGGAGATCGAGGATATTGTGGCGAAAATTGCGCGGATGCCAGCCAAGTCCGTCTCTGCCGATGATGCAGAGAAACTGCGTAACCTTGAAGGCGACCTGAAGCTGACCGTGTTCGGCCAGGATAAGGCCATCGAGGCACTTGCCAGCGCCGTGAAGATGGCGCGTGCGGGTTTACGCGAAATGGAAAAACCGATCGGCAATTACCTGTTCACCGGCCCCACAGGCGTGGGCAAAACCGAGGTGGCCAAAGCGCTTGCGCATTTGATGGGCATGGAGCTGATTCGCTTCGATATGTCCGAATATATGGAAAAGCATGCCGTGGCGCGCCTGATCGGCTCCCCCCCCGGTTATGTGGGTTTCGAACAGGGCGGGTTGCTGACCGAGGCGGTGGACCGCCAGCCTTATTGCGTGCTGCTGCTTGATGAGATCGAGAAAGCGCACCCCGATATTTATAACATCCTGCTGCAGGTGATGGATTATGGCAGCCTGACGGATAATAATGGCAAGACCGTGAATTTCCGCAATGCCATCATCATCATGACCAGTAACGCAGGCGCGGCCGAAATCAGCAAAACGCCGATCGGCTTTGGCGATGTGAGCCGCGCGGGCGAGGACCAGATGGCGATCCAGCGTGTGTTCACGCCGGAATTCCGCAACCGCCTGGATGCGATCATCGGCTTTGCTCACCTTGAGAAAGAGGTGGTGGGCATGATCGTGAACAAGTTCATCTTCCGCCTGGAAGAACAGCTTTCCGAGCGCAACATCACGATTACGCTGACGGCCAAGGCGCGCGACTACCTGTGCGACAATGGCTACGACCGCAGCAACGGTGCCCGCCCGCTGGCGCGCCTGATTCAGGAAGAGATCAAGAAGCCATTGGCGGATGAAGTGCTCTTCGGCAAGCTTTCCAAAGGCGGCAATGTGGCCATTGGCGTGGATAAGGCGGGCAGCAAGCTGACGTTCAGCTACCGCCCGGAAAAAGTGGTCGCCAAAGGCAAGGGCAACAAAAAACTGCCCGATAGTCTGCAGCTGGAAGATGAAGACGAGGAACTGGCCTAGTCAGCCATGCCCGTTTAATTGCTGAGCGCTGAAGAAGTTATGCCCGCGCCCGGTATGTGCAGCGTATCGATAAAAATTCTGCAGTCGGTTGCCTGTTTGTTCTGCATGGCAATGGATTGAAGCAGCGGATCACACTGGATAGCCGCCAGTCCACGGATGAAGGGCTCCAGCGCTTCGGCGAACTTCCAGCGGTAGGTCATGATGGCGTTGCTGCCCGGATGTTCCCTTACCAGCTTGTTCCATACCAGCCCGTTCGGCTCGCTCACCACCAGGGTGACCCGTTGCCTGCCCTCGAAATAGAAGCCCTGCTCCTCCATCTCATCCTTCACCGTATGGGTGTAGAGATTGTACATGCGATTAACCACCTGGGAAGGATCATCCTGCAGGGTGGCGACCCAGCGATTGCCGTCACGCGTCAGGTTCGGCGTTTTGCAATAGGGATAGGACAGATCGATGGAATGATTGGCCCAGTCCACCGTCACCTGTTCGCAGGCGATATCGTAAATGCTGGCGAGGAGAGTGCGTGCAGCCTGCTCATCGTGTGCGATGCGTGTCATGGTTCTGTCCAATCTTCTGACTGGGGAGGGTTATACTTACCCTCTGTGATAATTTGATGAAACAGATCAGTACGGTGTGGGGCCGGATTCATCCAGCGCTGTAAAATCCATATTGGCCATGAAATCCACAAAGCTGGCATATTGCTCGGTTGAGATGCCTTCCGGCAGGGGGGCATCCGTTAACAGACGCCGCCCGCTGCCGTCGTAGCTCACTTCGGGGGAAAAATTGGCCCGGGTGATGGAGCCCAACAGCTTTTCATCCAGGCTTATCCTGCACAGGGCGTCGATCATCTTTTCCAGCCTGCCCGCGGGCATGCGCCATTTCATCACCAGGCTGGGGCATGGCCTTTCCTGATAGCCGGGCTCATTGGGATAGCGGGTGAGGGAATCATATTCGCGAAAGGCGCGCGGCTCGCGGTAGGCGGAATCAAGCCGGGTGGGAAAAGCTTCCCTGAAACCGTGGCGGGCCAGCGGCTTTTGCAGAAAGGCATCGTAGATGGACCAGATGTCGTACTGAATGAGCCTGCCCATTCTGGAAATATCCGCCGATCCGGCGGGTAATGGGTATAGCAGCTCCAGGCAGCGCATCTCTTCATCGAAGCGAACACGGCTTTCCGGCAGGCCGAACGCCCTGGCCAGCACGCCGATGGCTGTTTGTTTCTGATCGTCTTCCTGCATGGAACCCTCGTTTTTCAGTGAGGGGTTTTAATGCCGGTGTGTGATAATTTGATGAAATCACGGCGAAGATAGGCTCAATCAGTGCTGGATTGTGGCATTGAGCCGTCGGACATAGTCTTCCAGCGATTCACGCAGCTCAGGAGGTGGGCTGCCCTCCCCCCTGGCGACGATGTGGCCGTGCCGTGCATAATCGACGGTGCGTTTTTTGCGGATCGTGTCGTTCATTTTGCGTAATTCGGCCAGGGTGGTGGCGAGGAAGATATAGCCCGTTTGCGCCGTTTGGCGGCGTTCGGCACATTCCACCAGCACATAGACGTGCTTGGAGAATTGTTTTTGCAGTGCCGTTAACCCGCTCATGTTCGCCTCATCCTGAAATGGCCTGCTGACCTGCGTTCAAGGCGTCGTTCACCAGTTCCTTGATGGCGCCGATCACGTCCTGGGGGGCCTGCCCCTGTTCCCTATTCGCCACGGCCTCCTCCATATTGGCCTGGATATGGCTGAATACGGCATTCGCCGCTTCGGCCCTGACATCCGACGGGGTGGCGGCATCCATGGAATAGTGGATGAATGCCTGTACCCATTGATTCACCGCCTCCCAGTTTATGCCGTCAGCATTGCCGGCCTCTTTTGCCAGTATGTTTGCCAGCCTGGTGACCTCTGATCGGTCAATCCCCAGGACTTGCACGTTCACAATACTGACTTCGGCGGGGGGCTGAATTTCCGGCTCGGCCGTCTGCGGCTGTCGATAGGCTTCCAATTGCTGCTTTGTCCATATGCCCGCCTGCTGCATGACCTGCTGCGGATCGAGCATGATCTTGCCGAGTTCGGCCATCAGTTCGTCGTCGCCCACGAGGACGAAAGGCTCTTCCGTAGAACGGGCCGTGTGCCGCAGGATGGCCATGGTGGCCAGGTTGTTGATCAGTTCATACACGGGCGCGGGCGAGGAAAGAAGCCCGACAATGTTGTTCAGATCGCTCTGGTAAATTTCCACCAGAAGGCCCTGCTGGTAGCGCACGATCCTGTCCGCCGTCAGGTTCATGCCGCGAGGGGCCGGTTTGTCCTGCACGGCGTCATCGCCATAAAAATCGCGCAATACGCTTATTACGCGGCTGCGAAGCTGCGCATACATATCGGGGGTTTTGTTGACCCTGTTAAGGATATTCTGAATGGCCGGATCGGCCATCAGGTTGAAGATCGCGCCATCGTCCTGGATATGGGCCATGGCGGTGGAAAGACGGTGGGTGCTTTCAACGGAATTATGCAGGGCTGTTCTGCATAGCTGGTTGGCTGTCCATGCGGCGCTGGCATGCGCCTTGCAAACCGCAATGGCATCCAGCTGCATGGCGCGTTCGCGAAATACGGGGTGGGCCGCGCAGCGCTCGTTGAATTCTTCCAGCCCCGGCGTGGCGGCACGCTGCTGCATATGCCCCAGCGCACCGCCGACCAGGTGCATGGCGCGGACGATCTTTTTATCCTCCGCACCAAGCTTTTCGCCATTCTCCTGTCTGGCATCAAGGGCGCGCATCTTTTCCTTCAAGGTTTCCATCACGCCGGAGAGCGTGTGGCGATAATCATCCGAAAGCGAGGGGCTTACCTCGATGGGAATAACATTCTGCGGGCGGCGCTTCGCGCATTCGGCAAGCATCTCCTTCAGGTTCATGGTGCTGCCCTGAATGTTATCATTCCAACAGTAAGTGAGAATGGTCATGGGGCCATCGGGCGGGGGCAATTCACCCACGCCCGCAGCCACAAACAGCACTGGCCCTCTATAATTTTCCTCATCGTATGGCTGACCGGTTCCATAATCGGCCCGGCCCATCAGTGCATTGATAAGGTCTTTCACATCCATATGGCTGCCGCGCACCTTAACAGGCGTTTCCACCGGACGGTATTGCTGCGTAGACTGGTCGAAATGCACCAGATACTGAATGTCAGCCGGGATCAACCGGTCAGGGTGGTCAGCTGGAAGTATGCTGGGGTTATCAAAATGCTTCAGATTGTGCAGCAGCAGCGTATAGGCCTGACTGTAGGTGTTGAGGGCTTCGCTGTGGCCACCGCAAAAACGCCTGAGCTGCTCCGGCGCGTCGGGCCGGATGATGAGGCCGACACGGCTGCGGCCGAATACCCGTACATCCTCCTTGATGGCCTCGAGCATTTCCAGCGCCAGTTTGCGCGCGTCGTTGGAATATCGCGATGCATCGTGCAGCTGTTTTGGGACGTAGACATCATGGTCGGGGTTTGTATCCCGCGCCATCCTGAAATGACCGGGCAGTTCCTCACGAATGCTACTGCGATGTTCCTGGCGGAAATGTTCGACCTCCCTGGTGCGCGCCGCTTTTTGACCCGTCTGACTACAGAAATGAAGATTGCCGGCAATATCATGCTTGCCGCCCATCATCACATAAGGCCGCACCACGACAGGAGCGCCGTCCTTCTTCATGCCAAAAAGCGCGGGCATGGCAGTTGGCATGGATTGCATGTCGCTTCGTAATTTCCCGCCTACTCCTGCCTGGTCCTCCACACTTACCCAGGCGTTGGCCATAACCGGCATGCCCTGCGGGTCCTGATACATGCTGCCAAAGCTATTCAGGTGATGCTCGAATGCGCGCGGCCTCGGCACCAGCATGCCGGCTTCGTTTTCCACAATGAAGACAGGGCAGATGATCTCGTCGCGGTGAAGTATCTGGTCGGCCATCTGACGGAGCCTTCCCAGGCCCCAACCCCTTCCCTCCGAAGCCGGTTGCGCCGCATGCTCGACGATGTAGGGCGTGTTTGCTGGAAGCCCTTCCGGATAGTGTTTGCGCCACTCCGGCGGTAACCGATTTGCGTTAATGACCGCATCCGAAATCTGAACCGGGCATTTCACGGGGCCTTCCGCGGTTTGCAACTCCATGAGCATGAGGGTGATGCCGTCTTCCCGGACAATACGTTTGCCAAGCTGCTTGTCCGGCTCGTTTACCTCCAGGCACCATCCCTGCGCCGTGAGTTGTTCGCTCAACTCCTCCACGGACCGGGGAGTGTTTACGGACGTGACCCCGATGGTTTGCCCGGCATAATAAATACCGCGAAAATCCTTCTGTTCACTGATCGGGTGGCTCATCAGCACACCGGCAATCAGCCCGTTGAAATAATCAAACTTGCCGCCGGCGGCTTTGATTTTATTAATTTCGCCGCGGGCATCGGGCAACAGGAAGGGTTTGGCGGCCTGCAGCGCAAAGTTGGTGGCCACCTTTCCGGGCCAGCTTTTGTTGGTGCCGTTTACAAAGCTGTTGAACATACGGTCCAAGGTGGCGGCAAACTCGGTTCCGCTCAGGCGCTGCATCACGGCGGGCAGGATTTCCGCCATCTGGTAATAGTTGGAATCCCGCATTTCCGCCGGCAGGCTGGAAACGGTGGATTCCAGCTCGGTGATGGAATGCAGCCTGAAGTCATAGCCGCCCATGCCGCCTGCGTATTTCAGACAACCCCGCATCATGGCGCTATCCATGCCGGGGGCATGGAGGTGATGAACCGCCGATAGCAGTTCCTGCGTGCTTTGCAGTGGTATCTTCGGCTTATGCATTTTATACCTTTCACGCGTGATGGTAGCGCAATATGTTAAATTTTTAACTAATTTGGCCTGTTTTCTGATGGTTATCCCCCCTTTCATGCGCGATGCGCTTGCGGAAGCCCAAAAGGCCTCAAGCTCAGCTGAAGTGCCGGTTGGCGCGGTGCTGGCACACCAGGGCAAGGTGCTGGCGGCGTTCGGCAATGAGGTGGAGCGGCGCAAAGATGTGACCGCGCATGCCGAAATGCTGGCCATTCGCGCCGGGGCGGAGATTCTGGGCGAGGTAAGGCTGCCGGAATGCGAGCTTTACGTGACACTGGAGCCCTGCCCCATGTGCGCGGCGGCCATCAGCTTTGCCCGCATCAAAAAACTGGTGTTCGGGGCCTATGACCCCAAGGGCGGCGGGGTGGAGCACGGGCCGCGCATCTTCAGCCAGCCCACTTGCCACCACGCGCCAGAGGTGATCGGCGGCATCATGGAGGCCGAATGCCGTCAGCTGCTGAGGGATTTTTTTCAGGCAAGGCGTTAAGCTTTATGCTTAACAAGGTTTCCCATATCGGATAATCATTCCGGTCTAAAAACTAAAAATGATGATGGGAGTGTTGAACATGGCGCATGGGCCGTTTTACCAGCCGTATATCGTGGGCATCGAATCCGCCGTGACGGACAAGCTTTACCCCGGCGGGCAGGATGAGCTGGCGGAACTGTTTGTCGGCTCTTTGCACCGGCTGCTGCCCACCCCTGCCATACCCCTGCCCCGCAGCATCGGCCCGGGGGATAATATCACCGTGCTGGCGGATGATTTTCACCGCGCATTGTACCAGTTTGGCTTGGAAAACGGACTGATCGCCCCGCTGGACAACCCCACGCCCGATGCGATTGAGGCGACCGGACTCGGCGTGCTGGAGCATCTGTTTGGCCATCCCACCTCTGCCCCAGGCGGGGCACTGGCCAACAGCATGGCGGCCATTTTTGCCTCGCGCGTGGATAACCAGCCCGTTGCGGATGGCGTGTTCATTACCGCGGTGGGGGATGACGCAGCCGGGCAGCATTATGTGCGCGAGACGGGGCGCAGCCATATCATCGCCGCCGCGCATGGCCGCCAGATGGAAGCGCATATCCTGCCGATGGGGCCGGATAACCGGCTGATTGTCGCCTGCCCGCGCAACGCGCAGGAAAACTCCATGAACGCGCTAACGCCGGAATTCGTGCGCAGCTCGCTGGAGCAATGCCAGCGTCGCGCGTTTGGGCATATCAACCGTCTGATGGTGGGCGGCTATCTGCATCTGCTGGGTGAGCGCTATGCGGATGTGATGCAGACCATCATCGATTTCATCCATACCCTGCCACAGGATAAACGGCCGGATGTGGTGATGACGCTGGCCTCGCATGAGGCGGCGGAAAACCCGGTGCTGCAGGATGCGTTCCTGCGCCTGTCGCAGCTGACGAATGTGACGGTGCATGCCAACACGGGTGAGTTCCGCCGCCTTATCGGCCGGGGGATTGATGGCGGCCTGGTTGAAGAACTTGGGCTGGACGAGCAGCACACATTCGATTCCGTCTGGCGGGTACCGTTCGACCTTTTATGGTTCGATGACCAGCAACAACCGTTGCAGGGCAAGGCGCTGGACAAGGCGAAGCGCGCTACACCGGATTACATGACCGCCAAGGAGGATGCCAACCGGCGCGCATTCGCCTATGCATCGTCGCATCTTTGCACGCATAGCAAACATGAAGTGAATTTTGTCGTGACCGATGGCGGCAAGCCGCCGGTGATCGTCGACAGCCGCGGCGCGCATGCCTATGAAGGGCTGGAGCCCTTCCCCGACAACCAGCCCATGTATACCGTTGGCGCGGGCGATGCATTCGCGGGCGGATATCAGGCGATGGACCTGTTCCAGCTGGCCAAGGGCCTCAATGGCCCGCACAGCCAGAAGCACGAGGCGCGGCGCTTCCATAACATCCATGCGGGCCATGCGTTTGCCCATCAGGTGCTGGAAGTGCCGAGCGCCCGTGCGCCTGACCGTTCCATCGTCACCGACTGCGCGGCGGAACAGGTGCGCATCGACGGGCCGATGGCGGATGCGGCGTTGCTGGATGTGGTGTGCGAAGGGGTGGAGCGGAAGCGGGCCTAGGTGAATTGCAGGTCGTTGCCGCGGTCGTCTTCAAAGCCGCCATTGTTTCCCAGATTGTCGTCGGCGTCGTCGCCAAAAATGCTGCCGCCTTCATCCGTGCCGAACCATTGCGCGAAGGCATCCCCCTGCGCGGGAGAGGCGTCCGCTTCCTGCACCAATGAGAGGCCGCATTCTTTTTCAGCGGCATTGAGGAAGGCTTCGTATTGGTTATCATTGGCCTGGATTACGAGATGCAGGGAATAGCGGCTTAGTTCTTCCGGCGTTTTTTTCAGACCATCCGCATTATCGAATGCGAGATAGGATTCCGTGATGTTTTTGCCTTTATCGTATTCAAATTTACCCTCGGCATCGAGGAAATACATTCCCAGTTCCGGCTTGGCGTAGGCGTCCCAGCTGGCGCCGAAATACTGGCATAGTTGTTTTTTGAGGGCGTCGCTTACCGCGGCGCGGTAGGTCGGCAAGCCTTCATAGGTCTGATGGTTTTCGCGCTCGGAAAATTCGAGGCTGTTGGGAATGGGAAGCTTGAATGTCACATCATGCAGGGAGGGCCGAAGGCGGACGTTGCCGTCCTCATACATCCAGACCGACGCATGGGCGGGCGCGGCGTCGCCATCGTAATTCAACTCATCCAGGCCGAAATCCATCCTGACCTGCTGCAGGGACCTGCGCATGGCGGCCATGAGGTTGGGGTAATGCTCTTCCGTCACGGGTTTGGGGGCGGGTAAGGCCAAGGCCATGTTACTGTTTCCGATAAGGGCCTTATCGACTTCCTGTTTGATTGTCTCCAGCTTCCGTTTGCATTCGTCCTCCGCCTTATCCAGAAACTCCTGCAGGTAACCGTTGGTTTTCAACCGCACCTGCAGCATGCCGTCCTGCGTTTGGGATGAGGGGATGTCCAGCTCAGCGGCATGCCCGAGGAGGAATGTGTAGGTTTCCGGAAATGCCGAAGCCAGCGCCTCCCGCAATTCCTCGCAGATTTTATCGTGATATGACTCCGCTTTCATGAAAAGCTGGGAAAGCAGGTCGTTGTCCAGCGCGGGCAGCGAGAACATCACATCGCCCGCACGCACATCAATGCCGATATCGGTGACCTGAAAGGGTTTCATCTCCAGGAACCAGGGAACCTGCTCTCCGTTGAGGTTGGCATCAATCTTCGTGGCGAGGCGAACATCGCGCAGCACCTTGCCGAGCATTGCCATCGTCATTGGGTATTGATTCTCAAGTTCCGGTTGTTTGCTCATATGTTGCCTCTTATACCAGTTCGGGAACGCCCCCGTCAGGGCCGTCATTATGCACGCCGGATGACCCGGAAAGCTCGCTATCCCAGGCGTTGAACGCGTCGGCCAGCCCGCCTTGCTCCTTCATCCAATAGTCAAAGGCACCATGGCCCTCTTCCGTTTCGGCCATCTGGCGCTCGCTGCATTCGGCTTCCGCCATGTGGAGGAATTCCTCCAGGCGTTTGTGGCAGTCGATCACCAGGTACAGCGTGCAACGCGCCATGTCTTCGTGGCTCAGGTTATGCAGCGCCGACATTTCCTTTTCGTCGGCGGGGACCTTGCCGTCCGGCCCGGTGAAGAACCAGACCTCCCCCGTGCCCGCGCCGGTGCGCGCCAGGGCATCGGGAAGGACGTCCCTCAGGGCATCCACCACCAGCCGGTTCATCAGGTTTTTGTATGGGCCGAGGCTGTAGAAATCGCTTTTGCCGAGAAAATAATCCCCGTTAGGCACGGGCAATTTGAGCAGGATCTTTCCCTGATCCATGGAGAAACCGATATCGGCTTCTCCCCAGGGTTTGATGGACGGATGCACGGGTGCGGGGCCGTCCTCGCCCATGGCATCCAGCCCGGCTTGCAGGCGCAGATTGATCAATGCCTGACGCAAGACGTCGATGGTCAGGGGATAACGTTTGATAAGCGGTGGTTGGGACATGGATATTCCTCTAATCTGGGAGCGTTCTACCATGCGCCGTTGACAATGATGTTACAAAGCCGCCTGCCGGGCTTGCCAATGGTTAATCAATGGGGTTATATGCCCCTTCCGCGTTAAAATATGAGGTTTTCCATGGCGTCTTACCAGTATGTGTATGTGATGAAAGGGCTGACCAAGTCCTATCCGGGTGGGCGCACGGTGCTGAAGGATATCACGCTTTCCTTCTTCCCCGGGGCGAAGATCGGCGTGCTTGGGCATAATGGCGCGGGTAAATCCACGCTTTTAAAAATCATGGCGGGGATCGACAAGGAATTTACCGGCGAGGCCTGGGCGGCCGAGGGCGTGAAGATGGGCTACCTGCAGCAGGAGCCGCAGCTGGACCCCGCCAAGAACGTGTTCGACAACATCATGGACGGATTGAAGGAGAAAAAGGAGATCCTTGACCGGTTCAATGAGATCTCGATGAAATTCGCCGAGGAAATGAGCGATGACGAAATGAACACCCTGCTGGCGGAACAGGCCGATCTGCAGGAGAAGATCGACGCGGCCAACCTGTGGGAGCTGGACCGCGAGGTGGACATTGCCATGGATGCGCTGAACTGCCCGCCGAAGGATGCGGACGTGACCAAACTTTCCGGCGGTGAGAGACGCCGCGTGGCGCTGGCCAAGCTGCTGCTCTCCCAGCCGGACATGCTGCTGCTGGATGAGCCGACCAACCATTTGGATGCCGAATCCGTTGCATGGCTTGAGCATTATCTGAAGGAATACAAGGGCACGGTGATGATCGTGACCCACGACCGTTACTTCCTGGATAACGTGACAGGGTGGATCCTGGAACTCGACCGTGGTCAGGGCATTCCCTATGAGGGCAATTATTCCAACTGGCTGAAGCAGAAACAGAAGCGCCTGGCGGTGGAAGAGAAAGCCGAAGCCGCACGCCAGAAGCAGCTGGAGCATGAATTGGAATGGGTGCAGCAATCGCCCAAAGCCCGCCAGGCCAAAAGCAAGGCGCGACTTAAGGCCTATGAGGAATTGCTCAATAAGCAGCGGGATACGGGCTACGGCCAGGCGCAGATCGTGCTGCCCAAGCCGCCGAAGCTGGGTGATCTTGTCATTAAGGCGGAGCATCTGAACAAGGCGTTTGGCGGGCGCACGCTGATCAAGGACTTGGAATTCAACCTGCCGCCGGGCGGGATTGTCGGCATTATCGGGCCGAACGGCGCGGGTAAGACGACCCTGTTCCGTATGATCACTGGCAATGAACAGCCGGATAGCGGCACGCTGACGGTCGGGCCTTCCGTGAAGCTTGGCTATGTGGACCAGAGCCGCGATTCGCTGGGTGACGGCAAAACGGTGTGGGAAGAGGTTTCCGGCGGGGCGGAGGATTTCGACTTCGGCTATGGCAACGTGAAATCCCGCGCCTATGTGTCGGCCTTCAACTTCAAGGGGCCGGACCAGCAGAAGAAAGTTGGCCAGCTTTCCGGCGGGGAGCGCAACCGCGTGCACCTGGCCAAGATGCTGAAAACGGGTGTGAACGTGCTGCTGCTCGATGAGCCGACCAACGACCTGGACGTGGACACGCTGCGCGCGCTGGAAGAAGCGCTGCTGGATTTCGCCGGCTGCGCGGTGATCATCAGCCACGATCGCTGGTTCCTGGATCGTATCTGCACGCACATTCTGGCCTATGAAGGCGACGGGCATGTGGAATGGTTTGAGGGGAACTTCCAGGATTACGAGGAAGACAAGAAGCGCAGGCTTGGCATCAATGACAATGAGCCGAGCAAGGTGCGGCATAAGAAGCTGATGAACGGCTGAGCTTTGCCTAACCTGCGCTTCGCGCAGGGCTACGCCCGCATTAGCGGGCGGGCCCTCAATGGGCCAGTCGCTTCGCTCCACCTTTTATTTTGCTCCCTGCGGCGGCCTCCTTGCCGCCGCAATGGGCGTGCTCAAGGCTGGGCAGCGCGACGTACTGTCGCGTTAACAATGGGATTTATTCATCCGTCAACTAACTGTCACACGGTTTTGCTATCCACCTCCCTGAAGCTATTCAGAGGACGAGTATGGCGCTGACACCGCTCAAGAACGTGCATGAACAGATTTTCGGCGAGGGGCCGATCCGCGTGGCGATGCTGTGCGACCCGGGCAAGGATGATGCGATGGCCATCCTGCAGTTTTTTGCCCATCCGGAGCGGGTGACGCTGGAAGCCATCATCCCGAGCGCGGGCAACAGCTCCATCGATAACAGCTATGAAAACGCCCTCTCCCTTTGCGCCTTGTGCCGGATGGAGGATGTACGCGTGGTGAAGGGCGCGGCGCGGCCGAGCCATAAGGAGGTGCAGGAAGATTCCGCAGGCGCGCACGGGCTGAGCGGCTTCGGCGATGTGGTGATCGACAAGGCGGCGGCGGATTCCCACCTGCGCCATGCGCAGCGGGATGCGGAGGAGCGGTTGCAGGGCGGCGCGGATATGGTGGTGGACATACTCAAGGCATCCGCCGGGAAGCCGGTGACGCTGGTATGCACCGGCGGGCTGACCGACCTGGCCGAGGTGCTGCAGCGGCTGGATAAACAAGACAAGGGCGCGCTGAAGAACATCCAGGCCATCGTGATGATGGGCGGGGTGTTCAACCGCCGCGAGGCCCCACGGGAGCCCAACTCCCCCGTGTTTGACGCCAAGGGCGGGTTCATTCCGCTGGGGCAGCGGCATGCGGAGTTTAATTTCTTTTACGACCCCAATGCCAGCAAAGCCGTGTTCAAACTGGCGGAGAAGCACCGCATCCCTGTGTTGCTGGCGCCGCTGGATTTGACGCACCGCATTACGGTGGGCAAACCGGAGGAGGAACACCTGGCGGGCGCTGGCCCGAAAGCGGCCATGGCCGGGAAATTCTGTGGTGATGTGGGGCCGTGGGATGTGGAGCGCTTTAATGGCGAAGTGAAACAGCCCTTCCACGACCCCGCCACCAGCAGCATGATGCTGCACCCGGAGCTGTTTGAAGGCCAGTGGGCCAAGGTGCGCGTGAATGGCGCCACACCGCAGATTTTCGGCTGGGATGGGCTGAAGCGCTGGCATAAGGAAGGCGAAAGCTTCAAGAAACCGGCCGAGGATGGCAATGTGTTCGTGCTGGAAGCGGCGCGCGGGCAGGATGTGATCCGTCATTTTATTGAGGATATGGAGCGGCTTGAGCTGGTTGGCCGGGAATAATATAAATATATTGGCAACTTCGGGAAATTATCCCCACCGTCACATGGCTGTCATGGTTGGAGTGCATAGTGCGCTTCGCAACCGATAGGAGGTGACTCATGATGCCGTCCTGCATTCCGCGCGGAGGGTTCAAACGCAGCCCGCGCTTCTGGCTTTTGCTGGGATTGCGGCTTACCGTCATGGCTTCCTTAATCTGGGTTGCGCATTAACGTTATATCAGCTTCTTGCCGTCAGTTTAGACCCACGAAATAGCCAGGAAAGCCATTATGACCGCCAATCATCCCCCAGCGGGGCATAAGCCCACTCCCCTCAACCCGCTGCTGAAACGCATGAAGGATGCGTTCTGGTACCCGATCCGGCATATGATGACCTTTTCGCTGGTGACCAACATGCTGATGCTGGTGGTGCCGCTCTTCTCCCTGCAGGTGATGGACCGCGTGCTGGGGAGCTATTCCATCGACACGCTGATCCTGCTGACCATCATCGCCGTGACCATGCTGATTTTCATGGGCGTGTTCTATGCCGTGCGCATGGTGATTGCCAGCCGCATGGCCGAATGGGTGGACCAGAAGCTGACGCCCGAAATCCTCAGCTACAGCATTTCGCAAACGGCGCAGAAGCTTAGCCCGCAGGGCAGCCAGAACCTGCGCGACCTGACTTCCATCAAGCAGTTTCTGCTGAACCCGGGCCTGCAGACCATGCTGGATGCGCCCTGGACGCCAATTTACTTCATCGTGATTTTCATGATCAGCATCACGCTTGGCTGCGTGACGCTGATTGGCGGCATCTGCCTGCTTGTTCTGGCATGGCTGACCAACCATGCCACGGAGCATCTGGTGAAGGAAAGCACCCGCCACAGCCATAACCTGCTGCGCCTCAGCGATTCCGCCCACCGCAACGCGGAAATGGTGGAAGCCATGGGCATGGCACCCGCCATCATCCATCGCTGGCAACAGGCAAACCGCGAGCTCGCCACGCCGCAGATGCTGGCCAGCCAACGCCAGGCCATTATCCAGTCCAGCTCCAAATCCTTCCGCATGATGATCCAGATCGCCATTACAGGCCTGGGCGCGTTTCTGGTGCTGCATAACCAGCTGAGCCCGGGCGCGATGATTGCTGCCTCCATCCTTTCCGGCCGCGCGCTGGGGCCGTTTGAAGCCGCGATTTCGCTATGGAAAACGACCATTCAGGTGAAGGATGCCTGGGAACGGCTGAATACGGAACTTTCCCACGGCATCACCCCGCGCGGCAGCATGGCTATGCCCGCCCCGCGTGGCGAGCTGGTGGTGGATCGCCTGGTCTATCGCGTTGCCGGAAATGAAGTGCCGATCCTCAAAGGGGTGAGCTTTGTGCTGAAGCCGGGCGAAAGCCTTGGCATCATCGGCCCGGCGGCGGCAGGCAAATCCACGCTGACCAAACTTATCGCCGGTGTGTGGCAGCCGCATGGCGGCCATGTGCGGCTCGACGGTGTTGATATGTATCAATGGAACCGCGAGGATGCGGGACGCTATATCGGCTATGTGCCGCAGGATGTGGAAATGTTTGAAGGCACCATCCGCGACAATATCGCGCGCATGAAGCCCGATGCCACCGACGCCGACGTGGTGCGCGCGGCACAGCTGGCCGGCGTGCATGAACTGATCCTCACGTTCCCGCAGGGGTATGACACCTATGTGCATGCAGGGCTTTCGTCCCTTTCACCGGGGCAGAAGCAGCGCGTTGCGCTGGCAAGGGCCTTTTACGGCATGCCGAAATTCATCGTGATGGACGAGCCGAACTCCAACCTGGACGGCGATGGCGAGCTCGCGCTCATCCGCGCCATTCAATATGCCAAGGAGCAAGGCGCCACGCTGGTGGTGGTGGCGCATAAACCCTCCATCATCGCGCGTCTGGACAAGATCATGATGCTGCGGCAGGGCATGGTGGAGGCCTTCGGCTCCCGCGATGAGGTGCTGCCGCGCTACCTGGGCCCTACCCCGGCCAAGCCACAACCGGAAGCCGTGCAGGAAGAGGTTTCCGCACGCCCGAAACTCAAACGCCAGGAGCCTAAGTCACCCGAAGGCCCTGACGCCGATCAAGATGGAGAGAGCGCATGAGCAACTCCAACAACAAACTCGTCAAACTGGATAATCTGGCGCGCAAAAGCGTGAAGCTGCTGCCCGGCATCGACAGGCTCGGGCATGCGATGGGCGGAGACGAAGCCTTCAGCGAGGCGGAGCTGATCGGCCGGAAGACGGTGAAGTTCGGGCTTTGGGTGCTGGGGATTTCGCTGGGTGCATTTGTGCTCTGGTCCATTGCCGCGCCGATTGACAGCGCTGCTGTGGCGCGAGGTGTGGTGGTGCTGGATTCCAACAAAAAAACCATCCAGCATCTGGAAGGCGGCATTATTGAAAAAATCAACGTGCATGAAGGCATGAGCGTGAAAGCCGGCGATGTGCTGGTGGAGCTGAACCCGGCATCGGCCGATGCGCGGCTGGGGCTCGTGGCAGGGCAGTTCTGGGCGGAAAAGGCCGCCGCGGCACGTCTGGCTGCCGAGCGCGACGGCAAGGACAAGATCGACTTCCCACAGGAATTGCTGGACCAGGCGGCGAAAAGCCCCGAAGTGCAGGATACCATCAACAGCCAGACCAAACTGTTCGACACACGCCGCAAGGCCCTGACCGGCAGCGTGGACGTGCTGCAGCAGCAGATTGCGCAGCTGAACAACGAGATTGCCGGCCTTCACGCGCAGGAGCAATCTTCCAACCGGCAGAGCCAGCTGATTGAGGAAGAACTGGTGGGCATGCGCAAGCTGCTGGCCAGCGGCAACGCACCGAAAAGCCGCGTGCTGGCGCTGGAACGCCAGGCGGCGGACCTGAAGGGCCAGCGCGGGGAATATCTGGCACAGATAGCCCGCGCCAAGCAGCACATCAGCGAGATCAACATCCAGATCCTCAATACCAAGAACCAGTATATGAACGACGTGGTCTCCAACATGCGCGAAACCGAGGTGAAAATGGGCACGCTGGGTGAGCAGAAAAACGCCGCCAGCGACATTTCCAACCGCCTTCAAATCAAGGCGCCGGTGGGCGGCATCGTCACCAACCTCCGCATTCATACCAAGGGCGGTGTGATTTCTCCCGGCGAAGCGGTGCTGGACATCGTGCCGCAGGATGACCGGCTGATCATCGAGGCGCAGGTATCGCCGCTGGATATCGACGTGGTGCATCAGGGCCTGCCCGCGCGCGTGCGCCTCAGCGCCTACAAGGCGCGCAACCTGCACCCGGTGATGGGCGAAGTGACCACCGTTTCGCCCGACCGTTTCACGGATGAGAAAACCGGACAGTCCTATTACATCGCCCGCGTAACGGTGAAAGAAGAGGAACTGAAAACCCTGAACGATGCCAAGCTTTACCCCGGCATGCCCGCTGATGTGCTGATCGTCACCGGATCGCGCACGCTGATAGGCTACCTGCTCCAGCCGATCAAGGACAGCATGTTCCGCGCCTTCCGCGAGCAATAGACCGGTTTGCGGTTTCGCTTCTGCAAAGGGGGACCGAAGGATTTCATAACGCCACTCGTTTTATTGTAGAGGCCCCTTTGCAACCTGTGCGCATATGGGGCCGCACCCTGTATTTTGTTGCATTAGACGGTTATAGCCGCTAAATGTAGTAAATAGTTTCAAAGGGTTAGGAGTGGCGACACGTATTGGAAAATGCCGGAATCCAAACAACGCCACCATCAATGGGTGGATGGCGGCAAGGTTTTCTTTGTTAAAAATCAATGTGCTGCGTCTGAAAAAAGCCGGTCGCATGCTATTAATCGCCGCCCTGCTATCCGCCTGCGATGACGCCCCCGCGTATAACGGCAACGATAGCGGCGAGCTAACCCTGACGCCCATTTCCGCCGGAAAGTTCGATATCATGGGCTGGGCGCGCATGAACAGCCCGGGTGCGCGGCTGCGGCTTTACATTGAAGGCGACGGCAAAAACTCCAACAGCTATCGCATCAACAGCGACGAACCGACCCCTGAACACCCCATTGCCCAGCAGCTGGCCAAGCAGGATACATCCGGCAATGTGGCCTATCTGGCACGGCCGTGCCAGTTTGTTTCGGGCAGCAATGACCGCGGGTGCGACCGTAAATACTGGCACGATGCGCGCTACAGCGTGGATGTGGTGGCAAGCATGGCGGACGCGATTCGTCAGATGATGGCTCAAAGCGGCAGCAAAAGCGTGGAGCTTATCGGCGTGGGCGGCGGCGGCGTGGTGGCCGCGCTGGTGGCGCTCCGCATGCCGGAAGTTTCGGAGATTCGCACACTCGGCGCACCTATGGACCTTGCCGCATGGGTGTATGCGCATCATATATCCCCGCTGGTGCAATCGCTGGCGCCGGAAGATAACATCCGCATGCTGGCCACCATCCCGCAGCTGCATATCGTCAGCCAGCAGGATGAAAATGTGCCGCCCTCCATTTTAAACAGCTACATGAGGCGGCTGCCCAAAGGGCATTGCGTGAAGACCGTAACGGTGGAAGGCCCCACGCATGAGGAAGGCTGGGACAGCACCTGGAACCGCTATGGGCATGCGCCGATCAGCTGCAAGGAAATCCAGTCAGGCAGCGGCGCCTAGGGCATCGGCCAGGGCATGCACCACGGTGCGGTTGGCCATTTGCACGAGCACCGGGTCCCCATGTTGAAGCACGGCAACCTGCCCGGCTTTTTCCAGCATGTAATCGATCTTTCCTTCGGCAGGCAAGGTGCGCAGGTTATGCGTAATGTCGGCCAGTTTGATGGTGGCGGCATCGGCACTGGCGGCCTTGAGCTGGTTGATGACGTGGCGGTCCTGCTCGCAGACGGGGGTGGCGGCGTCCCATTTCTTTTTGGTCAAGGCACCCACGATCATGGCCACGCGCGGGCCGAATTCCTTTTCCAGATCGGCAAGGGTTATGGACGTGTCCTCACACAAATCGTGGACATAGGCAGCGGCAACCACTTCGGGATCGTCCGTCACCAGCGACACAATCAACGCCACGGCGCAGCAGTGGCTGTAATAATCCTCGCCCGTGTGTTTGCGCGTCTGGCCCTGATGGTGCTTTTTGGCGTATTCGGCCGCTTTTCTTACCAGGGGGTCAAGCAATACTGCCTGTCGCATGCAATGGAATCCGTGTTCGATTAAGGTGCCGGAATCTAATGCGGATTAGGTCTTCGCGCATGTGAATTTTATGTTTCTTCGCGCTTTATTTCGAACCTGGAACCATTACAGGCGCCAAGCGCAGGTCATCGGGCATAAGGCCAAGGCCGACATGTGGTTTACCGGGGTCGGTCACGCGATATTTATCGCTCCAGACCTGGGTTTGCAGCGGGCTGAACGTGCCTGCGGCCCAGATAAATGGCGGCTCGACAAAGAGCTGGATGTCTTTAAGTCCTGCATGTTTGAGCAGCGCACCGAGGCCAAGCGCATGGTAGGCATGGTGCAGCGGCATGCCCGGCTCGCCGTAAAGCAGTTCCATCGGGTGTGCCTTGTTGGGAATTTTCACCGGCACGGGCGGATCACCCAATGCAGCGAAAAGGCTTTCGGCATCGGGCGTGGCGATCATCAGCATGCCGCCACGCACCAGCCAGCCGGACAGGCGCTTGATGGCGGCAATGGCTTCATCCGGCCAGAGGGCGGCGATGGGATCGGTGATGCAGATGCCGTGCAGGCCCTTGGGGGGCGTGGTGATGGCGCTGGCAAGGGCGCGGATGCCGCCGCCGAGGACGGTCACGTCCCACTCCTGTGTGCGGAAATGCGGGTGCAATGCCGGTTCCCACGGAAATTTCCCCGTCACATGCCATACGAGTTTCATGCGGCGTTCTCCAGCTTCAGCAAAAGGTCGCGCGCATCGGCAATGGCGCTTGGGCTGGGTTCGCCGGATTCGCCGTCGGCCAGCTGGGCGATCATGGCCATGTGCTTGGGCAGGCAGTCGTTGAAGTCGTAATGCGCCTGCACGGTGTGGCGGGCGGCATTCTGAATGGCGATGCGCTCCTCATCGTTCTTCAACGCGTGATGCACGGCATCGGCCACTTCCTCGGGCGAGAAGAAATCCACCAGCCAGCCGTTGAGGCCGTGGTTGATGACCTCCTCCACCGGAGGGGTGGCGGAGCCGATGATCGGCGCGCCGCAGGCCATGGCTTCCAGCATCGACCAAGAAAGCACAAAGGGATAGGTGAGGTAAATATGCGCGCGGGTGATGCGAAAGAGATCCAGCAGCTGATCATACGGCAAATGGCCGACGAAATGCAGGCGGGAGAGATCCAGCCCCGGTACCTTGTTCATCCATATTTTGCGGTAGCTCTGGCCGGGGGGGAGTTTTTTGCCGTAGCTCACCCCGTCGCTGCCGACGGCAACGATGCGCACCTCGGGATCGCGATCCAGAATCAGCTTGGCGGCCTGCATGAAGGTGCCGATGCCGCGATAAGGCTCGAAATTACGGGCAACATAGGTCACCAGCTTGTCTTTTTTCGTCAGCACGCCGCCGCCAGGCAGCGTGAAGACGGCTTCGTCGTTGGGCGTGCAGGCTTGCATGTCGATACCGTCATGCACGACCGAGATGCTCGGGCGGAATACTTCCGGAAACTGCTGGTGCTGCCAGTGGGTCGGCGCATAGCCCCATGTGGCGGAAGCCAGGCTGTGCAGATGCACTGTGTTTTTGATGCGGATGCGGGCGGCGTCGTCCTCGGTGGCGGGGGCGTCGGGGTCGAACCCGACATCGGAACCGCGGGCATTGTAAAAGAATTCGCAGAAATGAAGCTGCGGCACATCGGGCCAGAGGTCGCGCAGAAAGAGCATGTCGCCCCAGCCGGGATGGCCGACGATGACATCGGGCACAAAGCCATCCTGCATCAGGCGGCGGGCGGCGCGGTAGACCTCCTGCCCCACCAGCACGCCGCGTTCGGTGCTGATGAGGTAGCGGTGCGTTTTGACACTCGGCTCACGCGGCTCGACATATTCGACCTTGCGCACGCCGGGGATGTTCACATCCGGCTTGGGTTTGGTGATGAAGGCCACTTCATAATCCGGCAGGGCGCCATAGATGCGTGCCAGATGTTTGAACTGCCCCGGCATGTTGGGGTGAATGAATAAAATCCGCATCCGGGGCTTATAGCACAGCGGCAAGCGTCTCGGCTAGTGCCTTGGCCTGCATGCGTATTTCCGGCATGGCGGTGGATTCGAACCGATCGCCCGCCCTTAAAGGACCGATGGCATAGAGGCGGGTTTCAGCCGGGCCAAGCACCTGAGCGGCATCGTTGGTGGCCACGCCCCAGCCCAATGCGCCCGGGCGGGCAAGGCCGTTTTCCGTCAGGTGCTTCAGCAAGGGCTGCGTGGCCGTCGATAGATCCGGCCCGGTGCAGTTGATGACGGCGCGGGCGGGCAGGATTTCCCCATTGCGTAGGTGAAGCGCGGCACCCTTTTCATGCAGCTCCACCCGTTGCGCGGCACCTTCGTGCAACGCCAGCCGGCCATATTCAATCCATTCCTGCAATTGCTGATAAATGGCGACGGCCATGCGGTGACGGTGGATGCTCCAGGTGCTGCCGAGACGGCGGGCGATGCGCTGCTTTTCCTTTTCCGGCAATTGCTGCCAGAGCTGAACGGTGACGGGGCGAATGCCGTCGACTATGCAGCGCCAGTCATGCCCATGGCGGACGGCTTCTTTCGCCTCCTGGCGCAAGGCGTGCAGCAGGCTTGCGGCGGTGCGGGGGGCTTGTTCGGGATGCTGGCTGAGGGCGCATGGGATGGGTGTAATGCCCTCCTTGTGCGGGCGTGGCAGATGCGCATGGCGCGAGACGGCAGTGAGGCTGCCCCGATAGCCGCGCTGCATAAGGGAAATGGCAATATCGACCATGGTCAACCCGGTGCCGACCAGAATGATGCGGTCATCGGCTTTGGTGGTTTCCGACAGGTCGGCCTGCGCCAGCAGGCTGTCGGAGGCAGGAAACCAGGGATTCTGGATGATGGCGGAATGCTGCACCTGCGCCGCGATGGGACGCGGCGAAGGATTACCCGAGGCCAGCACGGCATGGGTGACGGAATGCTCCTCCCCCTCTTCATCCTGCAGCACCCATCCCTCATCCTGACGTCGCAGGCCGACAATAGCCAAACGATGATGGCTTACCTCGCCACCCTGTTGGCGGATGATGGCCGCGGCACCGGTGGCCAGGGCGGTGAGGTAATTGCCGTATATCACCCTCGGCGCGAACCCCTCCGGATCAGCAGGTTCACCGTTGTTTTTCAACCAGTGCACAAAATGATCCGGCTCTTCCGGCAGGATGGACATTCCCTTGCCGCGCACATTCAGCAGGTGCCAGGGAGCCGCGCGGCCATAGGCCACGCCACGCCAGGGCGAAAGAGCGGGATCGAACACATGGATATGCACGGGATGGCGAAGGTGGCGCGCCAGATGGATAGTGAGGGCCGCGGCGGAGGCGCCTCCACCAATAATGGCAAGTTGCGCCGTGGGCATGGGTTATTCGCTGTCCGTAAGAGCGGCCTGTTTTTTAAGAACCATGCGGTGCGAACGCAGGCGGAAAAGGCGGTAAAGCTTGCGCGTCTGCGCGCTTACATAGGTGGTGAAGAGGAAGGGAAAAATCCCGTGTAAAAACAGGGCCACCGCGCAGGTAAAAAAGCGAAACGAAATAACCGTGGTAAACCAGGCATGTACCAGATAGGACTCGCCTGCGCCGTGCGGATGATCGGTAAAAAGCTGGTAAAGGCTGCGGCGAAAACGGGCCAGAAGGCGAAGGGTGGCACGCCCGGCAAGGCTGCGGTGGGCGGGGGTGTTTTCCTGCTCAGGCAACTGGCTCATCAGGATGACATTGCTCGTTAACATGGGTGCTTCCTTTCGGGGAGTTTGTCTCGAGCCTTCAGTTGACTGGTAGGCAAAATGGATGAGATTTACAATGATAATATGTGGATATGATCACGCTTTATCGGTTGATTTTTCAAAACGTGTTTTGTGGCGGCTTTCCACCTGAACGACGCGGGCGTCGTGGATGGTGACCTCCACGCTGCCATAGCGGATGTCGCGCAGCTTGCTGAGGATGAAGGCCTCGGTTTCGTTCAGCGGGACTGATGATTCTTTCGTTTGAACCATGTCTTTCTCCTATTACATAACGGGTAGCTGGTTGCTGCGGGTGAGCTCGGCGAGGTTGGTCCGGTCCAGCACGCCCGCGATGGCGTTGCGCACCTCCACCATCAGCTTGCGGATGGCGCAATGCTGAACGTCGGGGCAATCGTCGCAGGGCTGAAACTGGTTCTGACTGGCGCAGCGTATGGGCGCCAGCGATCCGTCAAGCGCGCGGACGACCTCGCCCACGGGAATCTCGAACGGATCACGCGAGAGAATATAGCCCCCAAAGATGCCGCGCTTGCTTTCCACCAGACCGTGCTGCTTGAGCTCAAGCAGGATGGCTTCGAGGAATTTGGAGGGAACATCGGCTTCCTGCGCCAGCTCCTTGGCGGCCATTTTGCCGCCCCGGCTGGTCAGCACCATCAGCGCACGCAGCGCGTATTTGGCTTTCATGGAAAGCATGCGTCCTGTCCCAAAACCCTAAAGTCGATTGGATTGGTAGAGTTTATTTCCTACCTAATCAATAGGATTTTTGGGTTAAAACTGTCTTAATATAATAAAACAAGCGCTTGCATTTATATGAAACGTGAAATTGCCTGGGGGTTTTCAAACGAAATGTTTTCTTCTTTCATGGCGGAGGCCTCCCCGCTGTAGCGCATCAAGATGCCACCCAAACGCTGAATCTGATCCTCCGGCACGGCGGATACGCGAAGGTTATCCTGCAGATACTGCCTGCTGGATTCGACATATTCCTCCAGGTCGGTAACATTGTTGACCGCCGGGACGGTCTGAAGCAAGGCTGCCAGCTGCTGGACCATGGGGTTGCTGCGTGGAAAGGCGGAAGCCAGGGTGGCACCCTGGTCTTCCAGCACCATCGCCAGATCGGCGAAAGTGCCAGGGTTCCGCAGATCAAGCTGGGGGATGTAGTTGATGGCCTCTTCCGTCTCAAGCCCCGCCGCGCGGAGAGAGCCCGCGGCAACATCACGCAGGGCGCTGTTGGCGGCGCTGATATCCAGATCGCCGATTTCGGCCTGAAGATCCGTCAGGGCGCGGTTGGGATTGGGGTTGTAGCGCTGCCACATGAGGCTGCGCTGATCTTCGGACGTGGTGCCCCAAGGAGTGAAGGGGTCTACGTAATAGCCGCTGATGAAATCAGTGCCGCTGGCCCCGGTATAAATACGCCCTCTCACCGCGTCCGCGCCTTCCGGCGGCGTGCCTTCCACAAACACACGAAAATCAAGATGCGCGCCCATATTCTCACCCAGGTAGGCTGTATGACCGATTTCATCCCCCGTGTTCACTTGGGCGTTCAAGGCAGGCAGGCCCTCCTCCTGCAGGTGCATCAGGCGATAATAATTGCCGTCTATACCGTGAATGGTCACCGTGTATCCTGGCTCGGTGCCAGGATATTGCTCTTTTACCGGACCAGAATAGACCACCGTGCCGCTGATAGGGGCCACCACCATTGAACCAAGCGTCACGGCAATGTCGATGCTCGGATTGCTGCCGTTCAGATCGTCGTTGAATGACCGGGAAGCTTCGCGATAGCGCTCCCGGTAGAACATACTGAAATACACTTGGGGAACAACTCCCGGCTGACCGCCTGCCCCTACGGGAAAAACATATTGATCGCTTGGGAGGAAATCGACCATGACGGCACCTTATTGTTTAAAAGATACCGGAAGCTAGGGATGGATTGTTACGATTTTATGGATGGGTTCAACGCCCAAGCTGCGGGCCTGCCCCGCCGACGGCAGGCGTCATGTCAGGCGTGAAACCATTGGCGTGCGTCGCGCTGGTCGACAAGAGGGTCACCCCTGGAACAGAAAGGCCGGTATCATTTGATGGGGCAGCCATGCCGGTTTCCACAATGGGTGGATAATGCTCCTGAAGATAAGCCCTGCTCCCCTGCACATAGGTGCTGGCAAGAATTTGTGAGGTTACCGTGGTGCTCGGGATAGATTCCAGTACGGCGGCAAGATTTTGAACCCGTTCGTCAGCAGCAGGCAACAAATGTGCAAGATATACCTTGCTGCCCACCCATTCGAAGCTGGTTGGGAAGCGGATATCAAGGCTTTCTATTTGACGTAGAAAAGTGGGATCTTCAGCGCGGGCCTGCCAGCCCGACTGGGTGGCAGCCAGTAATTGCAGATGGTCCATCGCCGTCTGGCGAATGATGGCGTTGATTTCATCGATGCGCTGGATTTCGGCATAATTCATTGGCTCGGTGATATTCAAAAGCGGACCGATGGAAGGGTTATGCGACATGCCGAGCATCAGCCCGCGCTGCTCGGGAGAATTGCTGCCCCAGATGGCAAACGGGTCTACCCAGTAGCCTTCCACCTGCCCCTGCGCCAGATTGATGGTCCCCTGATAATAATCGTGACGGCCGGATGGATTACCCTCCTGATCCAGCAGGACGGGAGGATGGTCGCCATCAATGCCGTCGCTATAGGGTACGAATACGCGGAAATCGAGATGGGGATCAAGCCCCTGAAGTTCTGGGAAACCTGCTGTTTGAGCAATCTGCTGGCCCGCCGTCACGCGCGTGGGCTCACCATTCGTGTATGGTGGAATCAACCCTTCCGCCGACACATGCAGCATACGGTAATAATTTCCGTCATCACCTAGAATGGTAACTGTATAAGCGGCATCCGTGCCCTGATAGTCTCCTTCCACCGGACCTGCATACACAACCCGGCCTGAAGTCGGCGCAACCACAGCAGTACCTTCCGGCACGGCCGTGTCCACACTGGGGTTGTGACTGCCGATCTGCGAATTGAACTGGGCGGCGGAACCTCCGTACAGCTCTTCAAAAAACATGCTGTAAGGCAAATGGCCTTCCGGGACGGCTGCGATGTCCACCGGATAGTAATAATCATTCGGATTTCCGAAAGGCCCTGGCATAGTGTGGGTTCCTTATTCTCTACCCATTATGCCACGCGCATGTTACTTTTTTGTGTTTGCGCCAAATACTTACCGGAAAGGGCTTTTTATGCGCATAATATCATTCATTTCCATATGCTTGACCATGGCCTTCCCTGCCCTGGCGGCGGAAGGTGAAAAGCTGAATTACACCCCCCTGACCACGCCGCTGGAGAAACTCAGCCCCATGCAGCATGCCGTGACCCAGAAAGGCGCGACGGAGCCTGCCTTTCATAACGAATACTGGAACAACCACGAGGAAGGCATTTATGTGGACGTGATCAGCGGCACGCCGCTGTTTTCCTCCACGGACAAGTATGATTCCGGCACGGGCTGGCCGAGCTTCACCAAGCCCATCAACCCCAAGCTGGTGGGTGAATTGCAGGACAAAAGCGCGGGCATGGAGCGCACCGAAATCAAATCCGGCAAAAGTGGCGCGCATCTGGGCCATGTGTTTGAGGATGGACCGAAGGACAAGGGCGGCAAGCGCTTCTGCATCAACTCCGCCTCACTGAAATTCATCCCGAAATCCGAGATGGAAGCGAAGGGTTACGGGCAGTATCTGTACCTGTTCGCGGGTAAGCATTAATTGTAACAAAATATTGATTTCATTGGCATAAGTACGATAAGTGCTTTGATTACATCCTGAGGTGGTGTAGAGATCGGCTCCTGTTTCATTTCGGGAAATGACATGCGCCGATTGACTCATTTTCGCTCACGCCATGATCTGGCACGCATTGATCTGGCCATTTTGCTTGGCCTTTTTGTTTCCACCTCCCCTATTGCCGTGCTGGCAAACCCTGTGGGCGGCGTGGTGAGCGGCGGAGCCGCCAGCATCGGCAGCAGCGGACATGTGCTGACGGTGAACCAAGCCACCCAGCGCGCGGTGATTGACTGGCGCGGGTTTGACATCGCCCCGCATGAGACGACACGGTTTGTGCAGCCCAATACAGGCAGCTGGACATTGAACCGGGTGAATGCGGCAACCCCTTCGCTGATTCAAGGAAACCTGATCGCCAACGGGCGCATTGGTATCATCAACCCCAACGGGGTGGTGTTCAGCGGCACAAGCCGGGTGGATGCGGCCGGGCTGATCGCCTCCACAGCCAATATCAGCAACGCGAATTTCATGGCCGGCAACATGATTTTTGATCAGCCGGGCAACCCGCATGCGCGCATTGTGAATGAAGGGCGCATCACCGCGCGCCAGGCAGGGCTGGTGGGGCTGGTGGCGCCGGTGGTGGAAAACAGCGGCATCATTGAAGCAAGGCTGGGCAAGGTTGTGCTGGCATCGGGCGATGGTTTCGCGCTGGACATGGCAGGGGACGGGCTGCTGAATGTCGCCGTGAGCCGGGATGTGGCCAGGCAATTGGTGAAGAATACCGGCAGCATCACTGCCGATGGCGGCAGTATCACCCTGACGGCGGCGACGGCGCGCCATGCGGTGGACCGGCTGATCGATTCCAGCGGGCTGCTGCGCGCGCAGACGGTGGGCCGGAAGAACGGCGTCATTACCCTTTCCGCCGGGGAGCGCGGGGATGCCCTCGCCGCAAAAAGAAACACCGGCCGCGTGGCCGTATCCGGCATGGTGGATGCCAGCGGCAAAGAGCCGGGCAGCAAGGGTGGAAGCATCAGCATCCTGGGCGATGAAGTGGCATTGCTTTCCGGCGCGCGTATCGACGCCAGCGGGCATGCGGGCGGCGGCGCCATCTCAATCGGCGGGGAATATCAAGGCGGCAGCGGCACCTATGCCTCGCAGATGACCTATGTGGATAAAGCGGCGAAAATTTCCGCCAGTGCGACCGACCACGGCGATGGCGGGCATGTGGTGATCTGGTCGGACGGGGCAACGGGTTATTATGGCAATATGGATGTGCGCGGCGGGGCGCATGGCGGCCATGGCGGGTTTGCGGAAGTATCGGCCAAAGGGTTGCTCGACTTTCAGGGGCATGTTGACCTTCGCGGGCCGCTGGGGAACACGGGCACGCTGCTGCTCGACCCGACCGATATCACGATTTCCTACGCGACGGATTCTCCGGCGACCATTGCCGGTTCGGGTGTGAGTAGCGGAGGGCTTGTTTTCACGGGGCATGGGGGAAACGTCATCTGGACCACCACCTACCGCTACCCGCTTTACTCCAGCTCCATCTTAAACATCAACACCCTGCAAAACCAGCTGGCGATGGCCAATGTGGTGGTCACGACGCAATCGGCGCTTTCCGATGCCGGGGATATTACGGTGGCGGATGTAATCGCGTGGAATTCGCCTTATTCGCTGACGTTAAGGGCTGACCGCAATATCGCGATCAACGCTCCCATCACCAATCTCGGAACGGGTGACCTGATTTTGAAAGCGGGCCTTAACGGCAATGGCGACATCACCATTGCCGATAATCTGACCATCACACTCGGCGGCGGCAGGTTATCGCTGGTGGAATATGCCTATACCGCGCCTTATACCACCACCATCACCAGCAACCGCGCCGCAGGTATCATTACCGATAGCAGCCTCAACCCTTATGGGAATAATATTTCCCTTATTGCCGCGCCGTCTGCATCGCCCCCACCGCAACCAACGCCACAGCCGGTTGTGCATCCCTTCGTTCCCCCGCGTGTAACGCCGCTGGCCATGCCGAGCATTTCCACCAGCATCGCCATGCCCGCCAAAACGCAGGCGCCCAACCTGAACCTGGGGCCGGGATTTCCGGCAGGCAGCATCACCTCCCCTCAGGAGGCCGCGTTCTACTCCACCCCAATGGATGGACCGTTCGACTTTAAACCGTTCAGCCATCTGAACGAAAGCCTGTTCGGCATGCGCAGGAAAATCGACTAATTCCCGGTGACTAATTCTGAGCGGCAGGGTTCAGTTCTTCCCTGGCGGCCTGAAGGTCGTGCTGGAACTCCTCATTCTGCAACAGGCCGCCGAAGATGATGAGGGAGAGTTCCCTTCCCGCTTCGATATCGGACGGGTAATGCATGCCCACCAGCACGCGGTGCTGGGCGATGGTATCGGCACGATCAAGAAAGGCTTCGTGCTTTTCAGGCATGAGCATGCCGAGGGCGCGCGCAAGGGTGTAACCCATGGAGGTGTGGCCGCTGGGATAGGCATTGTCCATGTGCGCGTCGATCAGCGGTTTGATGCGCGCATCCATCAGGTAAGGACGTTTGGTGTTCCAGTATTTCTTCGCCTGGCCGGTGACGGCGCGGGTGGTGTCGCCAATGCGGTCCAGCAGGTGATAGAGCGCGGGGTGGGTTTCGCGCGTGAGGGTGGCATCGGTGGCAATGGCGATCATTTCAGGCGTCAGCGTGTGTTCGGACGCAGCGGCCTGGATGTCGCTGATGATGGCATGTTTCTGACGGGTGAGGATGTCGTTGACATCGCTCGTCCAGCGCACGCTTTTTTCAGCGGGCGGCGCGTTCAGTACGGTGGGGGGAATGGTCTCCGGGTCGAGATAGGGCTCGGCCATGGCGGGCATGGCGAGGCAGAGCGCCGTCAGCAGCGTGGATAAAAACACGGTTATGCGCATGGTCGTCTCCTGCGGGACTGAAGCATTACCGGGCGTTGGCCCAGCCGCCGATACGGCGCATGAACAGGCCGCATCCATACAACACCGCGCCGGTGAGCAACAGGCAGAAAATGCGGATGACGGTCGGCGCGGAGGAGGCATCGTATAACAGCGCCTTGCCCGCCGCGAAGGCCAGCACGAACAACGCCGATTTTGCCATGACCTCGTCTTTGCGGCGGGCGGCGAAAAGGATCACCGCCACCGCGTAGAACAGCCAGGAGGCGGAGACCGCCAGCGAGCCGACATCATGCGTGAGCCTGTAAAGCCCGAGCACGGCCAGCGCGTGCGCCGCGCCCAGCAGCATGTGGCCGTAGAAGGATTCATCCGGCAAACGGTCTTCTGCGGCGGCTAGGATGATCCACATGCTGCCCACCGCGCCGAATGAGATGAAGAGCCAGCCGTCGTCATGCCCACTCAGCAGGTGGGAAAACATGCTGAGATATTCAATGACCACAATGGCGCAGAGCGCGAAGGCGGGAATGCGAAAGGGGCTGCCCGGGGCGGGCATGACGGGTTGTGAGGGCAATAGCGCAAATGCCAGCGTGATGATGATGAAGAGAACCGGCCGCGCATGCTCCGGCAGCAGCTCCAGATAGATGGAATGAAAACAGGCCAGCGTGGCGAATGCGATGATGAGCGACTGGCTTGGCAAGGCCTGTGGCAGCAGGCGCTTCGCGGATAAATACAGACCGATGAGGGCGGCGGCGAATGCCAGCGAGATCCATGGCGCCAGGCCGGGCTGCAGTTTGTCGATCAGGTAATATTCCATCGTATAAAAGAGCAGAAGTACGGGTAGAAAGCTCCAGGCTTCCAGATGGGTGAGCGGCTGGCGGTGATGCGCGGTGTATAACCACGAACCATAGGCGAAAATGATGAACTGTACCGCCAGCACACCGGCAAGCAGGCCGTCCTGGTTGAGCTTTGCGCCTGCCAGGCCGCTCATGAGAATGGCGAGATAGGAGGAGACCAGCGTCATGGTGCGCGTGCGCACCCAGATGGAAATGGAGGCGAACACCGCCGAGCAGAAAAGGTAATAATAGAGGGAGAATTCCGTCACGTTAGGCTGCAGCGCCAATATGGCCGGAGAGACATAGGCGCCCACCGCCGCGGTGATGGCATAGGCATCGTGCCGGATCTGGGTATAGAGCCAGACGCAGACGGCGGAGACCAGGCACATCAACGCCATGGCGCTTTCAAACCCGATGAGGTTGTAAAAACGGTGCGCAGCGAAGGTGCTGAGATAGAGCACGATCACCCCCGCGCCGGGCAGCAGGCCCGCATAGGCGCGATCGAACCGCAGCAACGCCATGCCGGAGCCGATGAGGCCGATGCCGAAGGTGGCCGCCAGCCCGATTTGCCGCGCGGGCGTCAACCAGCCGGATTCGATGGAAAGCTTCACGATAAACCCCGCCGCCGCGACAAAGCAGATGATGGCCATGATGCCGAGCCAGTTGCCGGGCCGGGCCGGGGTTTCGGGCGCCGTAACGCGTGGCTGCAGGGGCGAAGGCAGCATCTGCCGTGCCGGTTGCGGGGCTGGTTTATGATCCGCCTTTATGCCAAGCGCGGCCTCGATGTTGGTAAGCCGCTGCTCCAGCGCGGCCAGACGTGCATCCGTTTTGATTGGCGCCATATCCCCTCACCCGCTGAATCTTTCGGTGGAGTTTAGTGGCTTGTCGGAAATTTGAAAAGCGGTTTGCAAACAACCGGATTAAAGCAGGTATTCCGGTCCGCCGTTATTCGGGCGGTTGGGTGTCTGGTCGGGGCCGCCGACGGTGGTTGTCTGCCCGGTCACGGTGGTGCCTTCCTGCAGGATGAGCATGGCGGTGTTCACTGCATGCTGCATGTTGTCGTAATGAATGGCATCGCCGGAGGCATCGAACCCGAGGCTGGTGCCGTCCATTCCATAAAGGTCCGCCAGCTCCGGCGAGGGTGACATGACCGCGGCGGCATTGGCGTTCAGCGTGTCGGCATCGCCGGGCCGCAACCCCGGCAAAAGACCGTCCGACAATGCGGAAGCGGGTACATACCGGGTGAGCGGACTACCCGCCTCTTGCAGGAAGGATTGGAGATCGGCCTCATTTGTAAAATGAACATTCTCGAGCATGTTGTTATAGTAAGACGATATTTGCGGGGTATGCGCCTCGATGGCATCCCTAATCATGTTGCGGGCCAATGTGTCGAAATCCACGCCTGCTTTGGCCGCCATGTGCATGTAGGCATTGTGATAGGCTTCAAGATCTTCGCCATGAAGGTATTGCGCCGGATCCTGAAAGACGCCGAACTCGGTTTGCAGCATGTTGAAATAGGCCACCTGGATGGAGGGGTCTCCCTGCATCTGCATGAGGATGAGCGGTGTGCGTCCGGCGGCAATGGTTTGCATATCCGCACCGGGATTCTGCTGCATCACGCGTTCATACATCACGCGAATGGATGCGGTGCCCGCGGCATAATGGGCGAAGGCCTCTTCTTGCGGTGTAGGCGGGCGAGCGCCCGTGGCTTCGTAAAATGCATTCGTATCCACCCCGGCCGATTCGAGATAGGCGCGTATTTCCTCCTGCGAGCCACCAAACACCGGCAGCAATGTCTCGGCTACATAATCCAGACGCGGATCATCCGGGCGGAGGCTTTGCACCACGCTGCCGACGATGGCCATGTCCTTGTACATAAACGGCATGGGGTAATTAAGCTGGCCGTGCTCATCCATTCCCGCCCCGCCCAGCACGGCAAAGCCCTGCGGCGTGAGATCCAGCTGATTGTTGGTGGCGCGTGGATCGTGCAGATCGGTCAGCAGAACGAAGATGCCGATGGTCTCGCCATTGACCTGTCGCGTGACGAAGGCCACATTGCCCTGCGTGAACGCCGTATCCTTGTTCATGGGTACGGCGGCGGTGTAACTGAACCCGTTGAAATACTGGCCCGGGTCGCCTTCCGGCAGGCGCTGGCCGAGCGAGGTCTTCTGACTCCAGAGATCGTAATAGGTCGCCCAATCGGCCGTAACGGGTTCATAGCCATTGCCGGGCACAAGCCGGGTGCCGTCATAGGGGGAAACATGAATGGGCGGTAAGGGATAGTAGGTGGCTGGCGCGGGCATTTCCGCCGCACGCAGTACAGCATTGCGGGGATTGGAGGTAATCCCTTGAAATATCGCCGATGGCAATCGGTCATCCATGGTGGCCATAACCGTATCGACCGAGGTATAGTCAATGGCCCGGTCATAAGGGTCGCCATCAACGGTGTAACCGGTGATATTGGCGTACAGTACCTGCGCGTAGGCGCCTTTTTCCGCCAGTTCCTCAGGGGAATCCACGCCATATTGATGCATCAGCGCTGTAACGAGGTACTGGCGGAGATTCTCCCGGGCTTCTGGGCTTAAGTCGCTCATATTAAGGCCTTTTGATGGCCTTCATCCTAGCATATGAATGTTAATTTATTAATACATCCTAGCTGGAACGGCCGATCCCTCGTGCATTGTCGCGCAGGTCATTGGGGTTGGCGCGGCCGTCGCGGTTATCGTCCGCATGGTAGAGAGGCGCGCGGCCGTCGCGATTGTCCTCGCGGCCATAAGGTTGATTATCGACGGGGGAACGTCCGTAATTGTTGCTGCGGTAGCTCTCGGTCGCGCCGCGGCTGTCCGGCATGCCTGCCGTACCATCGCGCGTGGTGTAGCGACCGGCCTGATCGGCGGCGGTTTGCGCATAGGCGTTCATGCAAGTGAAACTTGCCACGGCGGCAAGGGTGATGAGAAGCGGTTTCATGGCTGCCTCCTGTGCTGGGTTGGAATGCAGCATGCTAGCAGCCGGGTTGTTTTTAGCTGTGGGGATATGCGGAAGAAATCATAAGTTTTCCGCTAATCAGCGGCAGGTTTACCGGGCCCAAGGACGAAATCCAGCAGGCCCTGGAAATCGTTTGACGTCGCATCCGCCTTAACCCCCAGTTCCTCGACAGGCAGGTTGAAACGGTTCACCCAGTAGGTCGGGTAGCCGAAGCTTTTGGCGCCGTAGGCATCCCAGCCGCCGAATGCCGCAAACAGAATCTCTTCCTTCTTCAACCCGAGATGTTCCATGCCAAGCGCATAGGCTTTGGGATCGGGCTTATAGGTGCCGTTGACCTCGGTGCTGAGAAGTTCATCGAACAGGTTTGCAATGCCTGCGTTCTCCGCATTGGCGTGCAGCATCGGTTTGCTGAAGTTGGCGATGGTGATGATGCGGATGCCCGTGGCTTTCAGTTTTTTCAGGCCCGCCTCGGCATCCGGCCAGGGTTTGAGGGAGAGGTAGGCGTTCAGCAGCTGTTTGCGCTGCGGCTCCGTCGCCTTGAGCTTCATGCCGGCTATGGTGTAATTCATGGCGTCTTCGGTCAGCTTGAAAAAATCCTCATGCGTGCCGGCGATAGAGCGGAGAAAGCAATATTCAAACTGCTTGGCCCGCCATGCCTTGGTGAATTCCATGCCCTTGCCGGGGAAGAGCCTTTCAGCCTCGGGAACAACCGAATTGGGATTGAAGATCACGAAATAATCGAAGGCCACCGCCTTATAGCGCGGCGCGGGCTGCGCATGGGAAGGCGCAGCCGCACCCAGGCACAGGAACGCCGTCATGATCATGGCCAACAACCTGGTGTGCATGATTATCTCTTTCCCTATGCCGGTCCCTGTGACGGCGCATCCTAGTTTATGCGGGAAGCTTTGCAAGTGGTTGAACCAAAGCGGTTCGTCCCGGGTTGAGAATGGTGTATGGTGACTCATTACATGGGAGGTAGCGTTGCGAAAGCTTCTGTATTTCATCATCTGCGCGGCGAGTTTTCTGATGGCCGTGGTGTTTTCCAACATCCTGCTCGGCATCGTGTTTCCGAATTCCCTGCTGGGTATCGGCTCGTTCGTGAGTTATGCCATCGGATTTTTCGTGGCGCGCTTCGTGTGGATGCGCCTGCAAACAACTGGTGCAGGAGGCGCGGAAGGGCCTTTCGTCTGCATCGCCACCGGTGCCATCATGCTGGGCGCCATCGGCTTCACCGGGGGATTTTTCGGCCCCATGATGTTCGCGCCAGAGGCCAACCAGGGGCCGTTACTCGGCATTTTTTACACCGGGCCGATCGGGTTTCTATTGGGAGGGGTTGCAGGGTTTGTGTGGTGGCTGGTGAAGCGGCGGGCTTAGTGGGGTGGTACGGGGATGGCTGCATCAGACTGACATACATGGATATATCGATTTACAATATTCATGGGCCCTTTCATAAACGAATGATCTGGAATCCATAACAAGGACGTGCATGGAAAAAGTCCGCCAGCGCCTTAAAATAACAGGCTTGGCTTTTATCTGGGGAGCAAGCGGATTATGTGCGGCCATCGCCCTGCTGGTTCTGGGGGGCTGGCTGACAAAAAACCTGCCGCTAGTGCAAATCCACCCGGAATTCCCCGCTATGCAGTTCAATACGGCTTTGTGTTTTTTAGGAAGCTGTCTCTCCCTGGTATTATTAAACACCAAGTGGCGGCGCAGTGCATTGTTACCAGCTGGCTTATCCGGCCTCTTGGCCGGGTTAACGCTTATGCAGTATGCCACCGGCGCCAGTTACGGCATAGATACACTATTTATTGAGCCTTTTACTGCGGCAGGCACAACAGCGATCGGGCGCATGGCCCCCAATACCGCTGCCGCATTCCTTTTCTTAAATATAGCGCTTACGGTTTGCGTCGCCACGGCTCTGCGAGGCCTTAGCGCCTTTACCGGACTTCTGGCGGCCAGTCTGGCCACCGCTTTAGGCATTGTGCCTTTGCTGGGATATGTAAGCCAGGTGGAAGCCGCCTATGGCTGGAAAGATTTCGCGGGTATGGCCATCCATACGGCGTTTTGCTTCATGCTGTTAGGGATGGCGACGCTGACATATGCATGGAGGAAATTAGGGAATGCCTTTTGGATGCCGCTGCCGATGGGCATCGGGCTCGTTGTCGTCGCCCTTTCCATGGCATATGCCCTGCACAGCCAGGAACATGCTCATCTAAAGTCGATTGTGCAGGCGGAAGCAGAGCATTTGACGCGGGAAACCGAGCGGCAATTCATGGACATACATCAAGCTTTGTGGCGCATCAGCCGGCGCTGGCAATCCGCGGGTGGAACGCCAGAATCCCTTTGGAGAAGCGATAGCCGCGCCTATTTGCAAACGTATCCTTACCTCAGGGCGCTGATCCGGTTTGATCCGTCAGGAAAAGCTGTTTGGAAGGAAACAAAGGCGCATAATGCCGATTTTTCTAAAATGATGGCGCATATTACCGAACATGCCGCTTTATCCATGAAAAACATAAAGGATAGAAACATCCCACTAAATATTGGAACGGGTGGCCTTTCTTCCGATACCAAAACATATATTATTTCTTTTTCGTTATATCATGGCCAAGCTAATGACGGAGTAATGATTGCAGTCCTAGACGTGGAGAAATTTTTTCAAACCCTTCTCACATCTGCATTAAATGCACGAATTTTTCTGAGTGCATCACAGAATGATGAAACTATTTTTTCTATGTCTACGTCGGTTGATCCGAACCATCCTTATAAAGTATCTTTATCGCTCGAAAGCGACATTACACCCAACTGGGTATTACATGTTCAACCTACTGAATCTTTAGAAAGACAAACGATCACGCGCCTGCCTTGGGTGGTGCTGATCGCCGGGTTGCTTATCTCAAGTTTTGCGGTGTTTTCGCTTATTCTGCTTCTAAGGTTACAGCTAAGCGATCGTTTGTTGAAAGAGCGCAAAGCGAAGTTACGTGCCGCAATGCAAGATGCAGCAGATGGCATTGTGTTAATTAATGGCCAAGGGCAAATCGAAGAATTCAATTCGGCATGTGAAATATTGTTTGGGTATGAAGCTGCCGAAGTGATGGGAAAGAACGTAAAGATTCTTATGCCAGAGCCTTATCACAGGGAGCATGATGGCTACCTGAAAAACTATCAGCAAACAGGTGTGCGGAAAATCATTGGCATTGGCCGCGAGGTTAAAGGCAAACGAAAGGACGGGATGATTTTCGATATTGATCTGCGGGTTAGCGAGGTAAAGATTCCCGGCCGCACGCTCTATATGGGCATGTTCCGTGACATTACCGAACGCAAAAAGCTGGAGCAGGAAACCGCTAAACTGATTGCGGTGATTGAGGAATCCTCCGAATTCATCGGTATGGCGGATATGGAAGGCAATCTACAATACCACAATCCTAGCGCCAAGAAAATGGTCGGCCTACCGGATGATTTCGATATGTCGAAGCTGAAAATAGCCGACATGCATCCAGCTTTCGCGTTTGAACGCATGAAAGAAAAAGTGCTGCCCAAAGTAATGGAAAAAGGGGTTTGGAAGGGCGAGAATATACTTTTACACCAGGATGGCAGGGAAATACCTGTTTTGCAGACATTGGTGCTGCATAAAGACGCAACAGGGACGCCGCTATACATAACCACCATTATTCAAGATATTTCGCTGCAAAAAGCGCAGGAAGAGGCTCTTAGACGCAGTGAGGAAGGCTTGCAACTCGGCTGGAAGGGAACGGGAATTGGATTGTGGGATTGGGATATCGTTACAAATCGTTTAAATTTTTCCGACCGTCTTAAAGAACTTCTTGGTTACCATCACAATGAAATTTCAGACCAGTTTCCAGAGTGGGAAAGCCGGGTGCATCCGGATGATCTCGCTCCGACACTGGAAAAGCTCCAGGCGCATCTGGCGCAGGAAGGGCCCTACGATACCGAGTATCGTATGAGAACCAAAAACGGGGAATGGCATTGGTATCACGCAAGCGGCCAGGCTGCTTGGAGCCAAGAAGGAAAACCGCTGCGCATGGCAGGAAGCCTGGAAGATATCACCCATCGCAAGCAAGCTGAGGAAATGCAACGACATCTCATGGACAAGCTGGCCGAATCCAATACCGAACTGGAGCGCTTCGCTTATGTAGCTTCGCATGATTTGCGCGGGCCTCTCCGCCTCATCGCTAATTTTGCCGCACTGCTCAAGAAAGAATATGCGCGCCAATTGGATTCAGGCGGGCAGGAATATATCGGAGTCATCAATGAATCCGCCATGCGTATGCATAGCATGGTGGGCGACCTTCTTGAATATGCCCGTATCGGCAATGAGGAGATGCGCTACAGCAAGGTCAGCATGGAAGACCAGATGCGGCAAGTGAAGGAGAATCTGGCGTCATTCATTGCCGAACACCGGGCCAGCATAACGCATGACGCGTTGCCGGAGGTGATGGGCAACCCTATTCAGCTTATGCGCCTTCTGCAAAATCTGGTGGGGAACGCGATTAAATTCCATGCAAAGGATACGCTGCCACAGGTTCATGTCAGTGTGAAAGAACAAGAGAATTACTGGCGCTTTGAAGTGAAGGACAACGGCATCGGTATGGCGCCTGAATATACCACGCAGATTTTTGAACCCTTCCGGCAGCTGCATGCGCGCAATGAATATATGGGGACCGGGATTGGACTCGCCATCTGCAAGCGTATCGTGGAAAAGCATGGAGGCATAATCGGGGTGGAATCCGAGCCAGAAAAGGGAAGCGTTTTCTACTTCACGATATCAAACTAGGGCGCCTAGCGCATTGGATTTTCTCGCAAGCGGGCGCATTGGCGGCATAATTGCATGCATTTGGGGCAGGCTCTGTCTTGTTGCTTGCAAAGCATGTGACGGCATTTCCTAATTCATTAAACGCAATCGCATCGAAACCGCATTGCTTGGCAATCAGCAATCCACGGCCATGAAGCGATCGGTGATCCGTCGGTATATTCATCCGCTGATGCCAATCGAACCCTTTGCCTTGGTCACGGATGGATAGCCGGATAAAACATCCGTCCCGTTCACATTTAATCTCAATATATTTTTCCTTGTTTTCCGGCAGTGCCAGCCGTTGATTCAGCTCTTTACCAAAAGAACCGTTACGCAATAGCGTGCTTTTTGTATCCCTATCCATGCCAAGGTTGCCGTGCTCCACTGCGTTGAGCAAAAGCTCGTAGATACCGATCATCACATCGAGTGAATTTGGTAAATCTTTCGCAATATGCCGGGCGAGAGGGAAAATCTCTTCCGCATCCTTGATATAATACCGGGCGATGTTTGCCATAGCGTTAATCCATGCGTCGGATGAAGGTCAGGCTTAAGTCATCCTCTGCCGGCAGAGAAATATGCCGACTGAAATGGTTAAGCATTGATTCTTTCATTTTTAATGCAGGCTCATTTTTTTGCCCTGCAAGGACAGTTTTCATTTCCTCTTCGCTGATACATTTTCCTGAAGCGTTGGGTGTTTCGGTTAACGCGTCGCTATAGAGCATAAACGTATCACCGGGCTTGAAATCGATGCTCTTCGTTTCATAGAACTGCAGGCAGATGCCAAGCGGCGCCCCTGTACCGTCGATCATCTCTACGTTGCCATTTTTACGCAGAATCAGTGGGTGCGGGCTGCAGGCGCAGGCATAATGCAGTTTGTTTCCCTTTGTATCAAGGATGCCATAAAACATGGTGGCAAAATAACCGCGTATCAGCAAATGCAACAGCTTGTCATTCAAGTGAGAGAGATAATCGCCAGGCCGGGCTGCGCATTCGGAATGCTCCATTATATACGCTTGCAAGCGAAACGCATTAAGCGCTGCCGTGACTCCGTGACCTGAGAAATCCACCATCCAGAATGCCGTCTGATGTGGGAACAACCGCTTCATACCCCAAAAATCGCCGCCGATTTCGGAAGAGGTATTCAAATGCGCCGCGATATCCAGCTTGCAATTTTTTCGCATCTCTTCCATTTCCATCTCGGATGGCAAAATGGTGGATTGTAACTCGCTGGCGCTTTTTAACTCCAACTCCAAACGCTTTTTATAGCGCTCCAGGCTTTTCATCGCCAATCGGTTCTCCAAATGCACTTTCACTCGCGCATAGAGCTCCTCTGAGTGAAGCGGCTTGTTAACGAAATCACTGGCGCCGGCTTCAAATGCCTGAAAGCGCATTTTTTCATCGGTGAGCGAAGTCAGCATTAGAATCGGCATATTTTTCTGTTTTGACTGTGTGCGAATCCATTTGCAGCAGTCAAGGCCGTTTAATCCCACCATAAAAATATCGAGGATAATCAGGTCCGGCTGTATGCGATCGAGCTGTGTCATTGCTTTCACGCCACTATCCACAGAATAAATTTGACTAAACCCTCGATCTTTCAACGTTTTTTCAATTAAAAAACGACTGATGGCATCGTCATCGACGATCAAAATAGTGGACTGGTAGAGTTCGGACACCGGCTCCCCCACACTCATGTATGACTTGTTTAATAGCTGAAGAACTGATGGAAACACGCCATGTCAAAGATGCGTTTCACTTGCCCGGACACCCCTTGTATCAACAGTTGCTTGTTGTGTTTTTTTGCTTCGTCATGCGCAAGAAGAAGCATGCCAAGAGCCGCCGAATCCACAAACTCCACCCGTTCCAAGTGCAACGTAATTTTTGTGATGTCGGGGGTGCTGATTTTATCCAGTACCGCTTCACGGAACTCCGGATTATCGTTAAAGGTGAAGCGGCCATGCAGATGCACGCTGTGAATTCCATTTGAGCTTTGCGCGATTGTTTCCATGCTGGCCTTCCCCTAAAATAAATCGATATTATCGCTGCCTGTTTGCATGTCCGTGGACACGATGACGATGTCTGGCAGGAAATTATCGTCGCGCATTTTGGTGGCATAACGCTGCTTGATTTCGCCCAGCGTTATGACAGCAAGGATGGAATCGGCCATACGCTGAATAAGCGAAGTATCGCGCCGGTCGAAGCGGCGACAGAAATCGAATAAAGACAGACACTTGTTTACAATGCGAACCGCATTATCCATCATCTGCGTGTTTTTGTCCTGGAATTGCAGGTTGACCACCATGCCTTGGATGCTTTGGGCTATTTCAAGGGAGGTATTGGCCGAAGATTGCATCACTTCCATGGTTTTTTGGTTTTGCTGTGTTAAGCCCTTCATTAGGGCATCTAACGTTTCTTTGGCTTCTAAATTGGCATTCATATCGATGGTAGCAACTTCCTTGAGCACACCGTAGCTTTTAGCGACATTTTTCATGATCACCTCGGTGCGAACGGTCATGGCTTGCGATAATTCCTCGACTTGTTGGGATACGCCCTTTACTTCCTCCGCCACGATCATGAAACCTTTACCCACTTCGCCCGCCCTTGCCGCTTCAATCGTTGCGTTTAACGCCAATAATTTTGTTTTTTTCGTAATCTGCTGCACCTCTTTAGAGAAATGCTCGATCTCCTTCAGGTTCTTGATCGCATCGTCCATGCCATAGACCATCTCAATGGCCTTTTTGGAGACGAAAAGCAGTTTGCCGATAGCATCGTCCACCGTTGTGCTGAAAAGACTGGTAAATTCCTGCAGTGAAATTTTCTTATCTTCCAAGTCAATACTGCCGATCGCAATCAGCAGGGACTGTACCAGTTCGCTTTGCGTGGTAGCGCTGTTGGCCAATGATTTAAAACGCTCGGTTAGATCGCAGCTGGCGCGCTCCACTTCTCTGGCAGCTTCCGGAAGCAGCGATTCAAGCAGCTCTAGCGCACCACTGGCAGCACAGGCACGCGCGACATCTTCAGGAGAATGCTCAAGCCGGTAGGCACTTGGCTCAACGTCTTGTTCAAGCATAAAGGCGTTTGATGCGCGGGCCAACGTCATGGGCGCTCCTCTCGTTTCTCGCAATGCTGCAAAAGCGTTTTTGGTATATCAATCAATGACTTTTCAATCTGAACTGCGCCGATCTTCATAGCAACAGCCGGCATCCCATACACCACGCAGCTTGCCTCGTTTTGGCCGATGGTGAAGGCACCATGGTCGCGCATGGCCTTCAATCCCACCGCACCATCCTTGCCCATGCCGGTCAAAATTACCCCCACCGCTTGCGGTCCTGCCGCCTCAGCAACCGAATGGAACAGCACATCTACCGAAGGTTTATGACCGGATACATTTGGCCCATCCTCCAGCTTGCAGATCAACTCCCCGCCTTTGCGTATAACTTTCAAATGCCGGTCGCCCGGTGCAATATAGGCATGTCCCGTCGCCAGCCGGTCACCGTCTGCCGCCTCCATCACGCACATCTGCGAAACGCTGTCGAGACGTGAAGCGAAAGAACGCGTAAAGCGCTCCGGCATATGCTGAGTGACAACGATGGGCGGCGCATTGCCCGGTAAGCGCTGAAAAATATCTTTTAGCGTTTCCACACCACCGGTGGATGCCCCGATCGCGATGACATGGCGTGCGCCTATCGCAGGATAAAAAGGAATGATGCCTGATGCCTCGAGCGGGCTTGTCCGGACACGCCGCTGGATTCTGGCGCTGGCGGCAGCGCGTACTTTCGCTACAAGTTCATTTTTTAGCAAGGCAATGGTTTTCTCGGTTTGGTGCTCTACTGGTTTGGCGATGGCGTCAAACGCGCCGATTTCCAGAGCGCGCAAGGTGGCGTCCGCGCCACGCTGCGTGAGGGAGGAAATCATGATCACCGGCATTGGCCGCAGCGCCATGATCTTCTCCAAGAAAGAAAGGCCGTCCATTTTCGGCATTTCGATATCGAGTGTCAGCACATCCGGATTTAATCGTTTAATCTTTTCGCGTGCCTCCAGCGGATCGCATGCCGTATCCAGCACTTGAATATCCGGCTCCGAGCTCAGCAGTTCGGTGAACATCTGCCGAATGAGCGCGGAATCGTCAACAATGAGCACAGTGATTGGTTTCATAATTCAGCTCATCAAAACAGCTCAATGTTACCTTCAATGGGCTTGGCGTTAATGGAGCGCGTGTAACGTGCCTCTTCCTGGACCACGGCCATGTCCTCGCGGCGCTTAAGCGCACGTACCAACGCCTTCCCGGTCTGGGGGTAGTAATGCACACGGCGGGGATAATCGCCTTCCAGATCTTGCGAGGCGATGGTAAATCCCTCCTTGCTCAAGAAGCTGCGAATGAATGCTGCATTTTTTGAGCCGATGCGGGCAGAGTTGTTGATGACATTGCCTCCCCCGAATACTTTGATCTCCAATCTATCTTTACGTCCGCCCGCCTTCAGAATGCCGTTAATCAAACTTTCCATTGCGAATACGCCGTATCGTGCCGCATCGCTCAAAACCGCGGTGTTCTCATCGCCAGGTAGCAAAAAATGGTTCATGCCGCCGACATGAGCGATGGGATCTCGGATACATGCGGCTACGCAGGAGCCGAGAATCGTTGCTAGCATTTCGCAATTTTTAGTGACGTACCAATCGCCGGAGAAGATCTTAACTACATCGATGCCTTCTTTCGCATCATGGAAGCGTTTCGTGCCATGGAAATACGTATCAACGGGCAATTCATCATTCTTGCGCCGTTCCAGCATCTTATGATCAGGCCGCACAATCATTTAATTCTCCGGTAAATTGTGCGCCCGCGAAGTTCGAAACGATCGCATATATTGGTAAGGTTCTCGGAATGACCGATATAGAGCCAGCCACCGGGCTTTATGTGATCGGCGATGCGTGAGAATAATTTTGCCTGGGTGGGTTTATCGAAATAAATCACCACGTTACGGCAGAAGACCGCGTCGAACTGGCCTTTCATCGGCCAGGTATCCAGCAGGTTGAGGTACTTGAATGCGATTAACTCTTTCAAAGCGGGCGACATGCTCAAGTGTTGCCCGTCGATATCGAGCATGCTGCGATAGGTAGTCGGGATATTTTCCAACTCTGACTTTGGATAGATGCCCGCTTTACCTTTCTCCACCATGTTGGTGTCGATGTCGGTGGCTAGAATGCGTGCGTCCCAGGAAGCGATATTCGCAATCGCCGCTTTCATGACCATGGCAATGGAATAGGGTTCCATGCCAGAAGAGCAAGCCGATGACCAGATACGCAAGTGTTTTTCGCTTTTATTTGCCATAGGCTTCAGCACCTGTTCACGCAAATGCTCGAAATGATGCCCTTCCCGGAAAAAGCTGGTGAGATTGGTGGTGATGGCATTCACCAGGTTGCTCATTTCTGCTGCGCCTTCCGGGCTTTGCAATAGTTCGCAATAACTAGCAAAATCCTTCAGATCTAGCGCGCGCAGGCGGCGAGCAAGGCGAGAATAAACCATATCCCGCTTGTGTGCCGCCAGCACAATGCCCGTATGATCGTGCACCAGCTGGCCAAGAAAACGGAATTCACGTTCACCGAAGGCGAATTCTCTTTCTGATCGAAATATGGCCGTATTGCTCATAACAGCGTTCCTGTAAAATTAAGGAATTAAAATTCCTGCCAGCTATCATCGGCTGACGAAGCGCCTGCCATTTTCAAGACTTTGGCCGCAGATGATTTATTTGCTGCTTTAGGCTTTGCGGCAGGCTTGCGCAGGGGGGAATTCGCACGCCGTTCGAATGACTTTATCTCTATTGCCGGTTTTACTAATGCGGCAGGCTCTTCGCTATTATCGATGGTGAAGAATGCCATCAGGCCTTCCAATGCCTGCGCCTGTTCCACCATTGATTGTGCAGCCGCGGTATTTTGCTCCACCAATGCGGCGTTTTGCTGGGTGGTTTCATCCATTTGTGTTACCGCCGTATTGATCTCATCAATACCGCTGGCCTGTTCTTGGCTGGCGCTGGCGATTTCGGATACGATGCTCGCCACTTTCTGCACTGAACCGACGATATCCTTCAACGTGGAGCCTGCCTTATTGACCAATTCCGCACCAGTCTTCACCTGGTTCGCGCTTTCGTTTATGAGTGTTTTGATCTCCTTCGATGCCGAAGCCGAACGTCCGGCCAGCGAACGCACCTCTGCCGCCACAACCGCAAAGCCCTTGCCTGCATCTCCGGCGCGCGCCGCTTCCACTGCCGCATTGAGGGCCAGAAGATTGGTCTGGAAAGCGATTTCATCGATCACACCGATGATGTCGGAGATTTTTTGTGAGGATTTCTCGATCGATCCCATGGCGGACACGGCTTCTTCCACCACCTTCCCGCCATCGGTTGCCACCTGATTGGCACTCGTGGACAGCTCGTTGGCGTTCTTGGCGTTCTCGGAGTTTTGCCGCACGGTGCCGGTAAGCTGTTCCATGCTGGCGGCGGTTTCTTCCAGGCTGGAGGCTTGTTCCTCCGTACGCTGGGACAAATCGGTTGAGCCAGAGGCGATCTCAGAAGCCGCTGAATTTACCGATTGCGCCGCTTCAATAATACCCTTCACCATGTCGTAGAGCTTATCTACCGTGGCATTTACCGCATTTTTGATTTCGCCAAACGTGCCCTGGTAATCCAGCTCCATTTTTTGGGTAAGATTACCTGAAGCAATGCCGGTAAGTACTTTTACCGCCTCGTTCATGCCTTGTTCGTTCTCCGTTCGCGTAAGTACCATTTGGGTAATGTCGGTAGCGAACTTGATGACCTTGTAAGGCTTGCCGTTAATATCCAGAATTGGGCTGTAAGTTGCTTGAATCCATATCTCTTTTCCGCCTTTACCGAAGCGCTTATATTCCGCTTGCTGATATTCACCGCGGTTCAAGCTATCCCAGAACTGACGGTATTCGTTACTGCTGCCGTAGGTACGGTCCACGAACATACGGTGATGCTTGCCTTTGATCTCATCCAGCGTATAGCCTAGTGCATTCTGGAAATTTTCATTGGCGGTGATGATGGTACCGTCCATATTGAATTCGATCACTGCCTGCGATTTACCAATGGCTTCGAAGACACTCGCCGCAGTTCGCCGTTCCATCTCCAGATTTGTGATATCGTAGCGTATCCCGATATATTTCTTTGGCTTGCCATTCTCCCCGAGTACGGGAGAAATCACCGCATCCACCCAATAGGGCGTGCCGTCTTTGGCCCGGTTCTTCACCACACCGCGGAATGTCTCGCCGCGGCTAATTGTATCCCACATTTCCTTGAACACTTCTTTTGGCATGTCTGGATGGCGGGTAGTATTATGTCCATGGCCGATCAGCTCCTTGGCGGGATATTTGGAAACTTCCAGGAATTTATCGTTGATGGTAACAATGTCGCCCTTCAGGTCCGCTTCGGAGACAATACTGGTCAGATTGGCGGTGCTCTTGAAGACACGAAGCTCTTCCGTTTCTTCAAGAATCTTATGCTGCTCGTTCCAATCCTGTAAAATACCCAGTGCTTTGCACGGTTTGCTTTGCGCATCCAATACGGGCATCAGCTGCCCAAACATCCAGCATTCTTTATCATCGCGTGTGTTAAAGCGAAGCTTGCGGCTGCAGGTTTCGCCGGATTGTATTTTTGCCAAAACCTCCTGTTGCACGGTGTCGGCCTTGCTACCAACATGTTTCAAAAGCTGGGACAGCTTTTTGCCTTGAACCTCTCTTAAATTGTAACCAAGCAGGTCAAGGAAGTTGGAATTGGCATTCATTATATGGCCAGCCATATCCATTTCGATCATGGTCTGTGACTGATCAAGCGCTTCAAGCCGGGCTTTCATTTCCTGGATTTCGGCGGTGCGGGATAGGCTAAACATAGGATACTCCTCGTTATAGAATTAAATGTTAGGCGGCAACGCGTTGGGTAGTGGCAGGATCAAACAGATGCTCCACCCCCAGCAGCACGACCATTCGATCCTCCAGGGAGATAAGGCCGTTTATGTAATCCGTGTTGGCATTGTCTTCGGCGCCAGGCGGGGGTTTGATCTGCTCAGAGCTAACGTCCAGAATGTCAGAAACAGTATCCACCAGTATGCCGATATTGCGCTCCCCCAGCGCGAGGATGATCACTACATGCTTCAACGTTGCTTCCGTGAGATGCTGGTGAAACCGCATACGTAAATCGAAAATCGGTATGATAAGCCCTCGAAGGTTCATCACACCGCGCATGAAATCCGGTGTATTGGGCAGACGCGTCGTCTCCTGCCAGCCCTTAATTTCACGCACGGTCATGATGTCCACACCATATTCCTCCTGCCCAATTGTGAAGGTGAGGAATTGCTGTGCGCTGAGATGTGAGTCCGTTGCCTCATTCATATTGCTCTCCCTATGCTACCAGCTCTAAGTGCGGCTTTTGTTGATGAAGCGCCTTTAGACCATTGATATCTAATATTAAAGAAACTCTGCCATCACCCAGAATGGTTGCGCCTGAAATGCCTTTAACGGGGTCTGCATTCGCTTCCAGGCTTTTAATGACGACCTGCTGCTGGCCAATCAACTCATCGACCACCAGCCCAAGCTTCATGCCGTTGCCTTCCACCAGCACGACCAATGCCTTGGCGGGGTCGGCTTCCGCCTTCTCAATCGAGAAGATGCGGTGGATGTAGATGATGGGAATGAACTCACCGCGCACATTAAGCACTTCAGCATGCCCTTCCACGCTCTTCACCTCACCAGGTTTGGGGCGCATCGTCTCGATTATGCTGGTGATGGGGATGATGTAATGCTCTGCGCCTACGCGTACGATCATACCGTCCAAGATGGCGAGCGTGAGCGGCAGGGATATGGTAAAAAGCGAGCCTTTCCCAGGCTGAGTGGTTAGCTTAACTGTGCCTTCCAGGCTTTCGATATTGCGCCGCACCACATCCATGCCGACACCACGCCCAGAGACGTTGGAGACCTTCTCCGCCGTGGAGAACCCAGGCAGGAAAATGAGGTTATCGCATTCCTCTTCCGTCAGCTGAGCATCCTCAGCCACCAATCCTTTTTCACGTGCCTTCGCCAGTACGCGTTCACGGTTGATTCCTGCGCCGTCGTCACGGATTTCCAGCACAATGCGGCCACCACGATGGTCAGCGGAGAGATGAATGGTGCCTTGCGCCGGCTTTCCCGACGCAAGACGTAAATCCGGCGCCTCAATGCCATGATCCACAGAGTTGCGAATCATATGCGTCAGGGGATCGGATAGTGATTCAATAACGGTCTTATCGACTTCGGTATTCTCACCCGACATCTCCAGCCGGATATCCTTACCCAGCTGCGCCGAGAGATCGCGTACGATACGGGGCATGCGCGAAAACACGGATTTGACGGGCTGCATTCGCACCGCCATTACCGCCTCTTGCAACTCACGGGTATGCTGGGAAAGCTCGTCTACGCCACGCATAAGGCCCACGAATTTCTCCGCAGGCAAATCACGCGTCTGCGCACGCAGCATCGCCTCGGTAATCACCAGTTCGCCCACCATATTGACCAAGCGGTCCACCTTATCCAGATCCACACGGATAGAGGTCGTCTGCGTACCCACTCGATCCTGTTGGTCACCGGTTGACAAGGTGATTTTATGTGCCGGAAACGGCGGTGCGTTGTTTTCTTCGCCAGCAACAGGAAGCGCCGGGGCTTCTTTAATGGTTAAGTCGCAGTAATCCTCGACAAATTCGAACACTTCGCGAATGGCAGCTTCATCGATTTCACCGCTCAATCTTATCTGCCAGCTTAAATAGCATTCTCCGGGATTCAGCTGATCGATCGTTGGTACGCGCCCAGTGTAAGCCGTGATATTTGTTTCACCCAGACGCTTCAGCTCCTGCAACAAAAGCAGCGGCTCGTTGCCGGTTAAGTAGAGCTGCGCATGGGGGGCGAACGTAATCTCATAATGTTTCAGTTCCGCCGTCTGCGCGGCATCGTGCATCTTAGGCTGCGCCGTTAGGCTTTGTGTGTTGCCAGCAATTGACTTAAGGGACTGTAATACTTCTTCGCCTAGGCTTTCCGGTGGCGTTATGTTTGCCTTAGCGGCATCCACCATGCGGGTGACAATATCAACGGCTTTCAATAGCGTATCCACCGCTTCACGGCTGGGTGCGACCTTCCCTTCGCGCATGCCATCGAGAAGCGCTTCCAATACATGAGTAAAATCAGTGATGTAGGTAAGACCAAATGCGCCGGAACCGCCTTTGATCGAGTGCGCACAGCGGAAAATGGCGTTTAGCTGCTCAGCGTCAGCGGCATCGCAATCCAGCGCGACCAGGAGATTTTCCATCTCTTCGAGCAGCTCGTAGCACTCGGTAATGTAGGTTTGCTTGAACTGGTCAAGGCTCATGCCGCAGCTCCCAACGGGCAGACTTTACGCACGACTTCAACCAGCTTATCGGGGTTGAAGGGCTTGACTATCCAGCCCGTGGCACCTGCTGCCTTACCTTCCTGTTTTTTGCTGTCGTCACCTTCGGTGGTAAGCATCAGGATGGGCGTGAATTTATAATTTGGATCACTCCGCAGGGATTGAATCAGCTCGAAGCCATTCATGTTCGGCATGTTCAGGTCGGTGATGATTGCATCCACCTTTATACCGTTGATTGAGGCGAGCGCGTGCTTGCCATCTTCGGCCTCAATCACCTCATAACCAGCGCCTTTTAAGGTAAAGGAGACCATCTCGCGCATGGTTTTTGAATCATCGACGGTAAGAATTTTCTTTGTCATTGTCATTGCTCCTTATGCGTTCGAAGAATTAACCAGCCAGCTTAGGCCCATGTCGGCAAGCGCTTGACTAAAAAGGGGTTGATACCCTGTAATCCTGAACTCACCTTCCACAGCAGTGACGCTTTTATGGAGCGACACAAGAACTTGCGCGCCTGACGAGGTGAGATTTTCCACTTGCGATGCATTGAACAGGAATGGGTGATGCGAGGCGATCGATAGCCCACGCAGTGCCTCTGTTACAACATCCGCCGTTTCAGCGGTTAGTTGCGCAGGCAGCGTAAAAGAAGGCTCGTTATTGGCTTGCATTGCCATCTCCACAAGGTGGTCATGAAGCCATTGTGGGGATGCCGAGTTAAAAACTTTTCTAATTATTACTCATCGTAAATTGCAACTCAGCCCAAGATACAACCAGTGATATGAGGAATGAGAAAAATATATGAAAACAATGTGATAGAAGCTACATCACCGGCAAGGAAACCGTTTTCGCCCAGTAGCGCATGACGGTTTCTATGGATTCCATGTATTGTTCCATATCCACGCTTTTTTGGATAAAACCAGCGGCACCGGAGCGGTAAGCCTCGCGCATTTCTTTCTTACTGATGCTGTTGGTCAGGATAATGACCGGCAGTTCTGCGGTTTCGGAATTGCTCTTAATGGATTTCAACAGTTGCAGACCGGTAATTTTGGGCAATGAAAGATCAAGGATGATCAAATCCGGCATTGCCTTGCCATGTTTCTCATGATGGTTTTGCAGAAAATCGCCTACCGTTTCCGAATCATGAATAACGTGCAGATCCACTTGCTCCGAACAAACAGAAAGGGCTTTTCTAAATAGGATCACATCGGCGGGGCTGTCTTCAACCAGCAATACATGAAGCGTTTCTGTGCGGGTTTTTTGAATGATATCGCTGGCTATTCCTTCGCCGATCTCGTCATCCAGTTTCGCACCTTCATAAAAAAACAGCGGCGGCACATTGAGGATTTTGGCAAATTGAAGCAGTTTGCTCAATGATACCTGGCTGGCGCCGGTTTCATATTTTTGCATTTGCTGGTAAGATAATCCCATCATTTGCGCCAACTGCGTCTGACTCATTTTAAGCAGTTTGCGCCGCTCACGAATGCGTTGCCCGACATAGGTATAAACAGAATGATGCGGTTCTATGCTCACTGCGGGCGAAACTCACCTTCAAGTGTGGAAGCATTTATAATTACACGCAAAAGTTTAGCCAAAAGGCGTTTAATTGACAATCTTTTTCGAAATCAAGCGACGTTGCTTTCCATGAACGTTCTCACCTCAGCAGTAGCTTGACGCATGGCGGAAAGCATCTGACGCTTTTTCGTTTCCGCCTCGTCGTAATGCGCTTCCGCCCGTTTACACAAATGATAGATTTTCACCGCACCAAAGTTGCCCGATGCACCTTTAAAGCGATGCGCCGTGCTTTTCCAAGCCTCATCATCCTGAGTGCCAATTGATTGCTCAAGGGTGGCAAGCGCTTCCTGGGCCTGATCCATGAAAAACTCGACCAGGGATTTCTCTTCAGCAGCATCGCCGCCGGTGAACATGCGCAGCTGTTGCAGATCTACCGGCGCATCGGCGAAGATAGGCTTACCCGCATGATGGTCGCTGTCATAGGCGGAAGGAGCCGATTTCTCCATTAAAAACCAGTGTTCAAGGATATAGCGCAGGCGATCTGGTTTGAGCGGCTTGCTGATATAGTCATCCATACCGGCTTTAAGACATTTTTCCCTATCGCCGATCATGGCGTTGGCCGTCATGGCAATGATAGGCACGTGTTTGCCTGATGCTTTTTCCAGATGCCGAATAGTTTCAGCAGCGAGATAACCGTCCATGACCGGCATCTGGCAGTCCATGAAAACCATGTCGTAGCCTTTTTCCTGGTATTTGCTGACCGCTTCTTCACCATTTTCCGCTAAATCTATCTGTGTAAAACCGAATTTGAACAGCAACTTCATGGCAAAGAGCTGATTAACCGAGTAATCCTCTACCAGTAGTACATGGGCCTGCGTAGCATCCTTGCGCGAATGCTGCGCTGCGCGCGTGGGAGACACATACTGTTCCTCAACTGGACAAAACTCTACTGGCTCACAGGGCAGCGTGAACCAGAAGGTAGAGCCCTTGCCGATTGCGCTTTCCACGCCAATTTGACCCCCCATCTTGCATACGAGATGTTTGGTGATGGCAAGGCCTAAGCCGGTGCCACCGTATTTGCGGGTAACGGAGGTGTCGCCCTGTGTAAACTTGTCAAAAATCTTGGAAAGTTTTTCTGGGGGGATGCCGATGCCCGTATCTTCCACCTTAATGCATAGCGTCTTCTGATCCTTATCGAAACTCACCTCCTGCCGAACATGGCCAAATTCGGTAAATTTTACCGCATTGCCAAGCAGGTTCACAATAATCTGGCTCATTCGCCCCGGATCACCCTTGATGTATTGAGGCAGGTTTGGATCGCAATCACTTAGCAGTAAAATGCCCTTTTGTTCCGCCGCCGGCTTTAATATTTGCAAGTTATCGTGCACACAATCCTTGAGATTGTATGGAATATTTTCCAACACTAGCGCGCCGGCTTCAATTTTTGAGAAATCCAGAATGTCGTTCAGCAGCATAAGCAGTGTTTCGCCGGATGCGTTGATCGTCTGAACGCATTCACGCTGTTCGGCATCCAGCCTGGTATCGGAGAGCAAATGTGCCATGCCAAGCACACCATTCATGGGCGTGCGCAGCTCATGGCTCATATTGGCCAAGAAATCACTCTTGGCGCGATTGGCTTCTTCGGCTTTCTTGAGACTTTCCTGTAAATCACGTGCTGCCGCCTCGGCCTTGAGGTTGGCGCGCTTAAGCTGGAAAAGTGATTGCTCCACGTTCTCTCTTGCTTTGCAGCGCTCAATGACCTGTCCTAGCTGCTTGCCAACATTCGCCATGGCCGAAAGCAGGCTCTCATCCGGAATCTCCGCTTTCGTGGAATAAAACTCTATCACGCCCATGGCATTTCGTCCCAGCATAATCGGAAAGCCGAATGCCGCTTTAAATCCCGCCTGTGCGGCAGCGTCCTTGCGCCGGTACACGGATGATTGGGTGACATCCAGCACCCACATCGGCGTGCAATCAGCGAAAATCTCTCCTACAAACCCTTCGCTTCGCGCCGTTTCGAAATGGCCGCACGCTTCCTTGAAAGGAGCATATGCTTCGGAAGACTCCATATGCCAGACATCGGCGCTGACCAGCAGATTTTGCTTTTCATCGAACAAATAAGCATGTCCCATCTGCCAGCCAGTATAGCCGCAGATGGCATCCAGCGCCGCCTGTAAACCGGCCTGAATGCTATCGGCCTCATTGGCCGCGGAGGCAATACTTTTAAGCAGCTGCATCAGCGCAGTGGTGCGCTGCATTTTCTTATGCTGCTCCATCAAATGGTTCTTAATCTTTTCAATTTTGGTGCTTTTAAGGTAGGATGATCGGGCGAAGAGAAGTGAGATCAATATCCCAATCAGAATGCAGACTGCCTCTATTTCATAAATACGGGAGTTCTTTACTGCAAATTCCTGGGCGTCCAGGTCGATACCGGCAATGCCTGCAAACTCTCCCTTTTTGTTATAAAACGGCGCATAACCGGAAATAAAACTTCCCCAGCTATCGGTGTAAGGCTTTTTATTGAATGTGGTGCGCCGTGTGCGCAACGCCTCCATCAGCGCTGTGTTTTTTGACGCATCCTCATACACATCCATGATATGAGACTTACTCTCGATTCCGGTTTTGGTAAGAACCCCAGGCGGCGTGGGGTCGAGAATGAAATAGACCTTTCCGCCTTTCAAAATGCAGGTGTAGACATATTTCAGATTAGGAAACATGGTCTTCACTTCGGCTAATTCCCGAATGGCTTCAAGATATGCGGGGCTGGTTTCCTGCCCACGCGAAGTGAAGCTGGCGTGAAGATCGCCATTCACCTGTTTAGCTGCGGCGGAGGCAATGCCGGTCAGGTAATCCTCAACATCGTCGTTGATGGCGTTTTGCGCATAGAAATAGAGCACACCGCTACTGGCCAAAACCGCCAGAAAGGTCAATAATCCGGTGTAAAAGGCGGCCTTCAGGGATTGGCTAAGATGCATATCATTACCCATTGCCACCCGCTCGGGCGATTGCACAATCCTCAATATAGTGGCGCATTTTTTCCTTGCTGAACGGCTTGGGCACGAAGCCGGATGCGCCTGCGTTCAGTGCGTGGGTGATGTTATCCAGGTAGCTATTGCCGCTGAACATCACGACATACGCTTCCGGATCTTTGTGAATGATCTCTTTGAGCACTTGAAATCCATTATGATCCGGCAGGTTGATATCAAGAAACACGATATCGGGTGCGTGCAGCAGGTAGTTGACGATGGCTTCGCGGGCATCCTTTGCCGTGATCAAGGCATATTCTTCCTTAAACAGGTTTGAGACAAACCGCCGTGTCATGTCATCATCTTCCACCACAAGAATATGCATGGGATTGCGTGCACTCCTGCATTTCTTCGCAGCAGCAAAGGCTTCGGACACATATGCCGTTTCGCCAAAATTCGCCAAATCATCCGGCAGTGTTACGGAAGCCGCATCCGGCACTTTGGAAAGCAGAATCTTGCGGATATCCCGCCAGCCATAAAACAAATCATGTAGATGACTTTGGGGCTTGTCATGCACTTCCGCCGCTTCCGTGATCCTTGTCTGTAATTCGTGGAGTATATCAACACCAGGCGCTTGGCCGATCAATAGGATATCCCGGTCCTGACACAGAACCACATCGCAATCGGCAATTTTATATTCTGCCTGCATCGCCTGCAGCGTTCCAAGCGGAAATGCAGGGTTGATACCAGGTGCAGCCTCTGCAAATTGCATATGGATGCAGCGCCAGGATTCCAGACTAGCCGGATCGCGGCCAATGCATTCGGCAAGCGATCGAATGTAGTTCTGCGCATTTTCTTTAATTATACGCATGGGAGCTCCTATTAATTACGGTTGGGCAGCGTTCGATGTATTGGTATATTTTGTCGGGTGTGAACGGCTTGGCGACAAACCCCTTAGCGCCGCGCTGCATGGCCTGCAGCACGTTCTCCTTGTCGGAATTGCCACTTAGCATGATGATATAGGCTTGTGGGTCGAGCAGAAGGATGCGATCCAGCAGCTCATGCCCGGTTACATTCGGCAGGTTGATGTCTAAAAAGAGAATATCTGGCGCCAGCTGAGCGTAGGTCGTCAGGGCCGATTCGGCATTTTCCAAACTGGTGAGGTTATACTTCTTGCTGAGGATATTCCCGACCAGGCGGCGCGAGAATGTGTCATCTTCCACGAGCATGACTTCCGGTGCTTTATGTTCCGCACGCCGTTCGCTAATCTTCGCCTTAGTGCGATCGCTTATCTCCACATCCAAAATGGCTTCACGCTTGGCCAGGGTAAGCCTGGCTTGCGCTTCAGCCAGTTGAGAGGCCCTCGCCTCTTGTTCAGCTTTCTTTTTTTTCTCGATTCTTGGTTCCAGCAACGCAAGCAAACGCCCAGTATCTCTGATCAAATCATAAAAGCGAGCCTCATATTCCAGCATGGTAAGATCGAATATCTTGGCCACCGCGGCTGTCAACTTGTGCGCTATTCTTGCATGTAGCCCCGGGGACAGAACAAACACATCACCACCTTCACAAAAGAAAATTTTGCTATCGGCGCTTTCGAGTTCCTTTTGCACTATGCCCGGAAGCGTTGAGAACAGCTTCTCTGGGCTTATTTTCTCATGAGAAAATCTAAAGGATACGCTTCCTGTTTCGCCGGCATCGTGCAAAAGCTGTTTGAGTGTTTGCACCAGTTTACTCTCTGCATCGCTATCAATAAGGATCATAGGACACTCTCGTATCTTTGTGATTTTATTGTATATTTAATGGCACTAGCTTTTGTTAACACCTTAATAACTCGAGGTTGTATTTTCTTTGGCTTTGCTAAAAATAGGAGAGATGAATTTTTTGCCGGTTGCCAGTAAATACAGTTAATTCAATGAGTTATTGCGCAACTTCTGGTCGTCGGCGCGGATGCAATGCTGTTAATGGAGCAATTAGCGGATGAATCATGTGCCGCCGTTCGTTATATTCACCTGTAACAGGAGAGGAACGCATGGCTAGCTTATATGAGCGCATGGGTGGCGAATCCGCTGTGCGCGCAGCTGTCATCAAGATGTACGATAAAATTTTAAGCGATGATGCGTTGGCGCCCTTTTTTGAGAATATCGATGTGGACGCACTTCGACATAGCCAGTTCGCTTTCGTAAGTTACGCATTCGGCGGGCCGAATCATTATACCGGGAAAGCATTGCGCGCCTCACATAAGAACGCTGTCCAGCATGGTTTGAGCGACATCCATTTCGATCTGGTGGTAGGGCATCTCAAAACAGCCATGATAGAACTCGGCCTGCCAAATGCTCTGATAGAGGAAATGTCGGCCATTATAGAGGGCACGCGAGGCGACGTACTGAACAAATAATGACTGCGGTGAGAAGCTCAATCACATCCATCCAGCGCTCGCCATTTACCAAAAGGGCCGCACGAGGCGGCCCTTTTGGTAAATGGTGGTGGAGGTAGGATTGATTCGGCTCGTTTTAACTCGCCTCACCCTTAGGGCGTTCGCTGCGCTCACGTCCAACGCCCTTTCGGGTCGTTGTCGAACCTGACTTGGTTCTCATCCACTCCGTCATCCATTTACCAAAAAGACCGCACGAGGCGGCCCTTTTGGTAAATGGTGGTGGAGGTAGGATTCGAACCTACGTAGACATACGTCGGCAGATTTACAGTCTGCTGCCATTGACCGCTCGGCCACTCCACCACGGAGCGTTTTGGCTTTTTGCCATGCATGGGGGCGGATTTACAAGCGCCCCTGTTTGCGGTAAGGCGTTGTCCTAACTTAGCGGGCGCGCCATTGCAAGCCCTAACATCGTTCTTGAGGCCATCCCATGAAGCCCCCTTTTCCACCACGCGGTTCCGGCAGCGGCAAGCCGGGAGGCAAATTCGGCAGCGGAAAGCCGCGCCCACAGGGCCAAGGCGGGCCCCGGCGCGAGGGTGGCGAGCGCGATGGGCAATTTCGCCCTAAACATGGTAAACCCGGCGGCGGAAAACCACATGGCAGGCCACAGCAGCATGGAAAAGGCGGCCCTACGCCACGCGTGCAGGTGGAAGTGAAGGGACGAAGCGACCGTTACTGGCTCTATGGCTGGCACCCGGTGCTGGCAGCGCTGGGGAACAATAAACGGCAGTTTTACCGGTTTTTCGCCACGGCAGATGCGCTGGAGCAGTTGCAGAGCCAAAAGCCGGAGCTGGCGGCCAAGGCGGCCAAAATCGGCGTGGTGAAGGCGACCTCGCAGGATATCAGCGCCTTGCTGGCCCAGGATGTGCCGCATCAGGGCATTTTGCTGGAGGCCGCACCCCTGCCCGGCGAAGGGCTGGAGGCGATTTTAGACAGCAAACGCACCGGGCCGGTGCTGCTGCTGGACCAGGTGACGGACCCGCACAATGTGGGGGCGATTTTGCGATCGGCGCTGGCATTCGGCGCGCGGGGCATCATTACGACCGACCGGCATAGCGCGCAGGAGGCCGGGGCGCTTGCCAAAGCCGCCGCCGGGGCGCTGGAAAGCATGCCGCTGGTGCGGGTGCCCAACCTGGTGAATGCCATGCTTGCCTTGAAATCCGCCGGCTATTGGGTGCTGGGGCTGGATGGCGATGCGACCGTGACGCTGCATGACGCCAAGCCGACGGATAAAACCGCGCTGGTGCTGGGCAGCGAGGGCAAGGGGCTGCGCCGGTTGAGTGCCGAACGCTGCGACCAGCTGGTGAAGCTGCCGATGAGCGGGGAGATGGAGAGCCTGAATGTTTCCGTGGCGGCGGCGATTGCGCTGTATGAGTGTTTTCGGCGTTAGGTTCTAGGTACGCCTATTCTCAATCGCGGCTGATCGCCCTTCATGCGGTTTACTTCCTCCAGAATGGCGTTGTGCTGCTCACGGATGGGCGCAATGTCGGTTTGTACATCAACCGTCCGCGTATAATCCTCCAGGTTACCATCCGGATGCTGCCCCTGCCAGTTGAACAGGGTTTGGATGTTGTGGATAGTCCATGGGGCGCAATCATGCTGCCCTGGATGTTGCTGTGCCGCTTGTATTGTATGAATAGCGCACCCTGGCAACTGCTGCTGCAGATGTTCTCTTAAATAATCGGGCACCGGCATTCCATACGGACATTGATAAAGGAAGCTATTGGTGGCTGGCTGGTATGCAAGCATTACGGAATGATCCACGATTTTCGTCGGATCATTCGGGTGAGGTGTGCCGCGTGGACTTGGGATGACGAGTGATGCCAAAACCAGCGTGGCGTCCGGATTGGCGTTGAAAACCGCTGTGGTATAGTCGAGATTCCTAGCGGTGTTGATAAGGATGGCATTGAATCCTTCAAGCGTGTTGGCTGGCAAGAGCAAATCCAGCAACTGCATGGTCAAGACCGATTGATACGCCTCACCAATGGGAATGGGTTGCGCCATCATGATTACCGCCAGTCATCCTTCTTGGTGTCTTTTTTAGCCCACATAGTGCCTTCCCAGGAATCCTTCTGGCCCCACATGGTGCCGGACCAGGCACCCTCGCTTTTTGTCGGCGTTCTGGCGGGGGGAGCGGTGTCTTTGGGTTTGCCGATTTCGACACCGAAGATGCTTTTGCCCTTTTTGCCGTCATTGCCGGTTTTTTTGGCGATCTTCTTTTCGGCCAATTCCTTCATTTTGCGTTTGCGGGCTTCCTTTTTGGCTTTTTTGATGGCCATTTGTTCCAGCACTTTTTTGGCGTTTTCGCTCATGCCGAAATCCTGGCTGGGGTCGACGCCGGGCAGGCTGATTTTATTCTTTTTGCCCGCTTCCTTCATCATCTGCTGTTTGTATTCCTCGATGCGGGCTTTCATGGCGTCCTGATAGTCGGGCTTGCCGTCGTATTTAGAGCCCCCCATGGAGGCCGCGCCCCCCTTTTTCATCATGTTCTTTTTCAGAAAGTCGCTGGCCTTAAAGGTTTTGCGGCCACCGCCATCGCCAGCGCCGCCACCCATGCCGCCAAAAAAGCCTCTTGTCATTGCCGCTTACCTGCTTCATGCTTTGCTTATGCCAATATACCAGGAAATCGCTAAATTTTCTTTAGTTTTTGCCGTGTTGACCACGGGCGCACATGCCGTTGAACCCTGCCACACGGCTAGCAAGGTGCGGTTTTTCGATATTCAGAACAAGGAAAAGGCCGCCTATGCCGTGGAACTGGCCGCGGATGAGACCACCCAGGAAAAGGGACTGATGTTTCGTACCAAGCTGGATGCGGACAAGGGCATGTGGTTTGTGTTCGACCATTCCTACCGCGTGGCCATGTGGATGAAAAACACGCTGATTCCGCTGGATATGGTGTTTGTGGATGAGGCGGGCGTGGTGCGTTACATCGAGCATGAGGCCAAACCGGAGACGCTGACCATTCGCCAGACGCCCTCCCCCGCGCGCTATGTGCTGGAGATTGCCGGTGGGCAGGCGAAAGCGCACCATCTCGCGCCGGGCGACCGGGTTCGGTGCGAGGCAGCCCCTCAAGCCCAGAAATAAACCAGCATGCACAGGCTCAGCATGACGAGCAGCAGGCACAGCAGGCTGCCGGAGGTGATGGTTTGTGAAAACAGCCTGCAGCCCCGGCAGTTCCAGCCATTGCCGTAACCCGCATGGAAGATGCCGCTGAGATCGCGGTAGGCGGTGGTGACCAGATGCTCCAGCCTTTGCCAGAGCATGCGGCCGGGGCGACGGATGAACCAGTCCCAGTCCAGCGTGAGGGTGAGGGTGCGGCCCAGCCAGGGCAGCAGCAGGAAGAAGGCGAGCGCGGAGAAGCAGAGCAGCTCGAGCTGCGGCAGCACGTGGCTTGCGGTATAGGCCTCGTACCCATAGGGCGGCAGCGGCAGCATGCGGTAGAGCCCTTCCGGCCAGATGCCGGGAAGGATGCAGAGAAGTGCGAACACGCCCATGCCGATGCGCGACGGCCATGGGGCTTCCGCCGGGCGAAGGCCGCTGTCCTTCTGGAAAAAGACGAACCAGGGATATTTGATGCCCGCATGCAAAAACACGCCCGCGCTGGCGGCAATCAGCGCCATCCATACCCAGAAGAGCTGCTGATCGGCCGCGGCCTGAATGGCGAGCCCCTTGCTGACGAAACCCGACGTGAGCGGCATGGCGGAGATGGCCAGCGCACCGATGCTCGCACACAGGGTGGTGAAGGGCATGCTGTGGTAAAGGCCGCCCAGCTCGCTGCAACGGCGTTTGCCGGTGGCTTCCAGCACCACACCGGCGGACATCATGAGCAGACCCTTATAGATGATGTGGCAGAAGGCGTGCGCCGCCGCGCCCAGCAAGGCCAGCGGCGTGCCGATGCCAATGGCGGCGACCATGAAGCCGACCTGGTTGACGATGCTGTAGGAAAGGATGCGGCGGGCGTCGTTTTCCAGCATGGCCATGACGATGCCGTAAAAGACCATGAACAGGCCGATCGGGATCAGGATATCCAGCCCGCCGAAGAGCATGATGGCCACAAACACCGCCGATTTGGTGGTGATGGCGGAAAGCAGCGCCGTGCCGCTGGGCGAGGCTTCGGGGTAGCTGTCCGCCACCCAAGAGGAAAACGGCGGCGCGCCGAGGTTGACGAGGATGCCGATGAGGATGAGGGCCTCGGGCAGGTGCTCATGCGTCAGAAGTTGATGCCAGTCGTTGATGGCGAAGGGGGCGATGGCATAGGTCTCGTGCATGACCATGTAGAGGCTGATGCCGCCGATCATCGCCATACCGCCGATCAGGTGCAAAAAGGCATAGCGCATGGCTGCGGCGCGGGCAGCTTTCGTACCGCTGCTCCAGAGGATGATGACGGCGCCGATGGCGAGCATCTCCCACCAGATGAGGAGCGAGGGAAGATCGCCGGAGAAGACGATGCCGAGCGCGCTGGCGGCATAGAAATAACCGGCGGCGAGTTCCGTGCGCGGGAGGCGCTGCCAGGCCAGCATGCCGCTGCCCCAGAGCGCGATGCAAAAGGCGGTGCCGAACAGGCGGCTGCATGGGCCGACCATCAGCCATTGCAGGTTGGCCAGCTCCACATGCAGCCCCCGCGGCAGCAGCCAGATGAAGGCAATGGCATAAAGCGGCGCGGCCGCCAGCGTAATGCGCAGAAGCGCCGCAGGCAAAAAGAGAATCAGCGGGATAAAGGCCAGCAGCAGAAAGGCGGGAGAAAGATGCCACCATTCGGTCATGACGCGCCTCCTTCGTAATAATCTTCCGGGCGCTTCAGAAGTTTGCCAAGCAGGTTGGAGACAAGCACGATGCACGCGCAGGAAAGGAAGCCATACCAGGCAAAGAAGAAAGGCGTGGCATCAATGCCAAAAGCGGGGTGCGACGGGGTGAAGAGCTCCGTCACCAATAATGCAAGCAACAGCAGTGCAAAACCGGACCAGAGAAGGCGCACTACGCGCGGGGAGAAATCACTGTAGCGGCCAGTGCGGGCGGGAGGTTTTTCGGCAGGTTTTTTGGGTGTTTCAACGACGGGCGCGGGCGGCGCTTCCGTTTGAAGCGCGGCTTCTTCCATCGCGGTTTCGCGCTGCTGTTTTTCAGCCTTGGCGATTTCCTCCAATGACGGGAGCTTGACCGTCAGGAAAGACGGAAGGGAAATGGAGGGAACCGGCACGGAAGATGGTTGAACGGCGGGCGGCTGTTTTGCTGCTTTTTTAACCGGCGGTTTTTTATCGGTTCCTTTTTTGGGTGGTTTGCGCGTCATGGCGTGCCTCCCTTAAGCGGCATCAGAAGCTGCAATAAAAAGGGGCTGAGGAAGAATAATAAAATGCAGGCTATGGCGGTGCCGACGGTTGGGATGAGCATGGTCCAGGGGGCATCGGCCATGCCGGGTTTTTCTTCCACCGCTGGGAGGAAAAACGCACGGTAGATGATGGGCAGAAGATAAGCAGCGGAAAGCAGGGAACCGGTGGCCAGCGCGATAACGGCGAACCAGTCCTCCGCTTCCAGCATGCCGCGCAGCATCCACCATTTGCTGATGAAGCCCGCCGTCGGCGGCAGGCCGATGATGGAGAGGCTGGCCAGCGCGAACGCGCCCATGGTCCAGGGCATGGCGCGGCCGATGCCGTTCAACTCGCTCACTTTGGTTTTTCCCTGCATGGTAGCGATATTGCCCGCCGCAAAGAAGAGGCAGATTTTCGCCGCCGCATGGGCGGCGATGTGGTAGACCGCGCCGATCACGGCCCAGCCCTTGAGCGTGGAAAGCGCCAGTGTGATGTAACTTAATTGGGCGATGGTGGAATAGGCCAGGCGGGATTTGAGCTTGTCCTTCCGCAGGGCGATCAACCCCGCAAGCACCACGGTGGCGCCCGCCATGACGGGCAGCCAGTTATAGCCGAGCGGATGGTCGAAGGCATAGGTGGCAAGCGTGGCGGTACCAAACACATAGACCAATAATTTGGCGATAAGGAAAACACCCGCCTTCACCACGGCCACGGCATGAAGCAGCGCGCTGACCGGAACGGGCGCGACCATGGCGGCGGGCAGCCAGCGATGAATGGGCATGAGGGCGGCCTTGGCCACGCCATAGATGGCGAGCAGCAGAATGATGCCGAGCCAGGGTGCCTGCGCATGGCTGGAAAGGATGCCGCCTGCGGCATAATCCAGCGTGCCGGCAAGATGCCAGATGATCAGCATCGCCGGGAGCAGAAGCGCGAGCGACGCACCGAGCAGCGTGAAGAGATAACGTCTGCCGCTCTGGCGCGATTCCTCATCGCCCGCATGGGTCACCAGCGGATAGGTGCAGAGCGTCATCATTTCATAAAACAAAAAGGTGGTGAGCAGGTTGGCCGAAAACGCCATGCCCACCGCGCAGCCGATGCTGGCGGCCATGCAGGCATAGAAACGCGGCTGGTTGGCCTCGTTGTTTTTACGCATGTAGCCGATGGCATAGAGATGGGTGACGGGCCAGAGGCGCGTGGCAACCAGGGCGAAGAGCAGACCGATGGGCTCCACGGAAAAGCGAAGCGCGATGCCGGGCAGCCAAGGAAGCAAGGTGAGAGAGAGGGATTCGCCCGACTGGTTGATGCGATACAGCATGAACACCGCCATGGCGGTGAGGATGCCGAGCAGAAGCAGGGACGCATCGCGCCCGTTGGCAGGGCGGATGCAGACGGCGAGCGGCACCCCCAGCCAGGGCAAGGCGAGCGATGCCAGTAACCAGAGTTGCGCCGTGCTCATGCGCCCGCTCCTTCCGGCCAGAAGACACGCGCGGCGGCCTGCGCCCATTGCAGGTAACGCGCATCAAGGCCGAGATAGATGATCACCGCCAGCAGCATGCCCAGCGGCACCAGCATGGTGCGGGGGATATCCCGCCCGGGTTTGGCGTCATCCGTTTTGGCATAGAGCGCCTCGGCCACGTTCCATAGATAGGAAAAGGCCAAAAGCGTGCTGACAACGACCGCCAGAACAAGTGGCACCGCCAGCCAGAGCGGCTGGTTCATGAGGGCTGTAATAAGCTGCCATTTGCCGACAAAACCGACGGTGAAAGGCAGGCCAAGCATGGCGAATGAGGCAAGCAGAAAGGCCATGGAATTATACGGCATGGTGGCCGCCATGCCGCGGATATTGCCAAGCGTGGCGGGGCGCGCAAGCTTCCATGTCATGTTGCCTACGGCCATGAAAAGGGTGGACTTGGTGAGGCCGTGCGCCAGCATGATGGTAAGCGCGGCTACAAGGGCTTCAGGCGTGTTAAGGCCAATGGCCAGGGCGATATAGCCCATATGCGCGATGCTGGAGAAGGCGAGCATGCGCTTCAACTGATCCTGCCGCCGGGCGGCGATGGAACCGGCCAGCATGGCCACCCCGCCACAGGTCATCAACAACATGCCCAACTGTGCGTGCCCATGCAGCGTGAGCAGCAGACGAAGCAACGCATAAGCGGAAAGCTTGGTGGTGATGCCCGCCATGATGGGCATGATGGAAGAGGGCGCGTGGCTGTAAGCATTTGGCAGCCAGAAATGGAGCGGGAAAAGCCCCATTTTCAGCATCAGGCCAGCGGCAATGAAGGCATAGGCCGCGAGCACCGGCATGGCGGACTGCCCCTCCCCTTTAACTATTCCCGCAAGCGCATCGGCCATCAGGCTCATGTTGAGGGTGCCGGTCATGATGTAGATCAGCCCGATGCCGATCAGCATGAAGGTGGCGCCGATGGTGCCGAGCAGAAGGTATTGAAAGGCAGCGGAAACCGCCCTTCGTTCCCGGCCCAGAGAAATGAGGGCGTACGTGGCCAGCGAGGAGATTTCGAGAAAGACATAGAGATTGAAGGCATCATGCGTGACCGCCATGCCGGAAAGCCCCATGATGCAGAGAAGCAGGCAGGCATAGGCGAGCGGCTGGCGCGCCTGCTCCAGTTCGGCTTCCAGCGCGTGGCGCATGTAAAGCACGCCCGGCAGGCCGACGAGCACAATGATCCAGAGTAAAAATATGTTCAGGCTGTCGACCTGAAGCTGAATGCCGACCAGGCTTTTCAGGCCGCCGAGGAGGTAGAACATGTTGGTATCGGCATCCAGCACATAGGCGGTGCGGCACATGCAAAGAAACATGAGCGCCAGCACTGTTTGCGCCACCGCCCATGCCGCGCGCGGCGTGCGGCAGAGGGAGGCCGCCAGCGCGCCGAAAAGCGGCAGCAGCACCATGAGGATGGGAATGTGCGCGGTGAGGATATTCACGCATTATCCTCCCGGTCGGCATCGGCTATTTCCAGCTCATTCAGCGAGCCATAGGCGCCATGCAGACGGATGACCAACGCCAGACCGACGGCAAGCGTAGCCACGCCCACCACGATGGCGGTGAGCATCAGCACCTGCGGAAGCGGGCTGGCATAGACGGCGCCGGCCTCATCGCGCAGGATGGGCGGCACGGATTTTTTGACCCAGCCGGCGGCGATGTAGAGCAGCAGCACGGATGTTTGAAACAGGCCAAGGCCCATCAGTTTTTTCACCAGGTTGCTGCTGGCAATGGCGATGTAAAGCCCGGTCATCATCAATATCACGGCGACGTCGTAATGAAGGTGCTCAACCATGATGGCCCTTCCCTGCCCCCAGCTTTTCACCCCGGTAGCCGCTGAAGGCGTAAAAGATGGCGAGCATTACCGCACCCACCGTCAGACAGATGCCGATTTCCACCAGCATGATGCCCCAGAGCTGGCCTTTGACGGCGTCATCGGCCAGGGCGCCGTAGGTGAGAAACGCGCGCTCGCGCAGCATGGAACCGACGCCGGTAAAGAGATAGACGGCCAGACCGATGGCCGCCATGCGGCAGAGCGTGAGCATGCTCAAAAAACGCTGCGTATCCCGCGTGCCGAATACCAGCCCGTGAAGGATGAAGGCGGCAGCCCATATCACCCCGGCCTGAAAGCCGCCACCCGCGCTCAACTCCCCATGCAGCAACACATAAAGGGCATAGAGCAGGATGAAGGGCATCAGGGATTTGACGATGATGCGCAGCACGACCTGATCACGCATGGCCGTCTCCCTTAGGTGTGCCGCCGAACAGGTGACGGATGCCCGGCCAGAGAATGAGCAGCACGGCGATCAGCGCGGTGAAGACCACGGCGGTTTCGCCCATCGTATCGTAACCACGGTAGCTGGCGAGTACGGCGGTAACCATGTTGGGCACGCCGATATCGCGTTGGGTGCTGGCCTGGTAATGGCCGTTGGCCGTGAGATCGCCATTGGCATCCGTCAGGCGGTTGACGGGGGTATCGGCCTCCCCGATGGGGGGGAGCTGGTGCATGACCAGCATCAGCGCCAGGCCGAGGCAGGCGACCATGCCAAGCACCAGGAAATGTCCCTTGTGCGGGCGGTCGTCATGCTTGCCGGTATGCAGTAAGGTGGCGATGATGACGAGCGTGCTGATGCCCGCGCCGACGGCGGCCTCGGTGATGGCGACGTCGGGGGCTTCCAGCAGCAGGTACATGGTGGCCACGAGCAGGCTGAAAATGCCGAACAGGATGGCCACCATCATGGTTTTGCGCAGGCGAGCCGCGGCAAAGGCCGTGGCGACCAGCAGCAGCAGGATGCCGACATGCTCAAGCATCATGGCCGGTGCCTTTCATGCTGGCTTTCTTCTCGCGGATGACGAGGGCGGCGCGTGCCAGCGCATGCGTGGCCACCGGGCTGGTAAGCAGCACGAAAACCAGCAGCAAAAGAAGCTTGGCGCATTCCAGTGTGAAGCCGAGCTGCAGCATCAGCCCGATCATCACCAACGGCATGCCGAGGCTGTCCTTGATGCCTGCCGGGTGCATGCGCGTGAAGAAATCCGGCATGCGCACCAGGCCGATGGCGGCAATCAACATGCAAAGCGCACCAAGCAGGGTGAGGAACTGGCCGAGCACCACCATCATGCCGTGTCCCGGTTGGTGGGGTGGTAAAGCTCGTTGCCTTCCACATCGAGCCGTTCGTACTCAAAGCCTTTAAGCAGCGCCACGGAAAGGATCATGTTGATGAGCGCATAAACGAGGGCGATGTCGATGAAGGAGACGCGGTCCCACCCGATGGCAAGGATGGCGATGAAGGCGACAATGTTGCTGCCGAAACCGTTGGCGGAGAGAATCCTGTCCGGCAGGGAGGGCCCTTTGATGGCGCGCAGCAGCACCAGCGCCATGGACAGCAACAGCAAGATAAGGGCTGCCTGCATCATGGGGTTTTCCCTCCCATGCCGGGAAGCGGCAGGCCGCGGGTGAGGCCGAGCAGGCGGGCTTCCATGCCGCCCTGGCGGAGCTCCTCCAGCGATGAGGACTCAAGCGCATGCACATAAATACCCGCGCTGCCGCTCGGCTTTTTATTGACATCCACCGAGACGGTGCCGGGTGTAAGCGTGATGGAATTGGCATAGGTGGCCAACAGCAGATCGTCCTTCAGGCCGGTGATGACCCAGCCGAATTTGGGCTGAAGGCTGATGCCGGGCGAGATGGAAAGCCGCATCACCCGCAGGCTGCAACGCGCCATTTCCACCAGCAGCCAAAGCCAGTAACGCGGGGTGTGCACCAGCACGCGCAGCCTGCGCGTTTCGCGGTCGGAAATGGCCAGCCGGTGAGCCACCCAGCAGGTGAGCAGGACGGAACAAAGGCCCGCGCCGATGAAAAAGGGCGACCCCTGCCCGGACCATACTCCCCAGCACAGTGCCAGCAGCAGGCTCAATGTAAGGTAGCGCATCGGCACCCACGGCATTGGTTTATACCAGATGCTGTTATAACGGTCCGGGCCGGGGGCGCAACCCTCCTCGCCGCGCAGGGGGCATGCTAGTGTTTGCAGCAAGTGGGAAAATGCGTTAAACAGCCAGCTTCAGCGTTATTGATGCGGTTATGGAACCAGTGAACCACAGCACAGCCCTGCTTGATACGATTTGCCTTCCGGCGGACCTGCGGAAGCTGGAGGAAAGCCAACTGCGCCAGGTGGCGGACGAACTGCGCCAGGAGACGGTGAATGCGGTGGCAACCACGGGCGGGCATCTTGGCGCGGGGCTCGGTGTGGTGGAACTGACGGTGGCGCTGCATTACCTGTTCGATACACCGAAGGACAAAATCATCTGGGATGTGGGGCATCAGGCCTATCCGCACAAGATTTTGACGGGGCGGCGCGACCGCATCCGCACCATCCGCAAAACAGGCGGGCTCTCGGGCTTCACCAAGCGGAGCGAGAGCGAGTATGACCCGTTCGGCGCGGGGCATAGCTCCACCTCCATTTCCGCAGGTCTCGGCATGGCCGTGGCGCGGGATTTGAAGGGCGAGGATTTCGAGGTGATCGCCGTGATCGGCGATGGGGCGATGAGCGCGGGCATGGCGTTTGAGGCGCTGAACAATGCCGGGGCGCTGGGCAGCCGGCTGATCGTGATTTTGAACGACAATGACATGTCGATCGCCCCGCCTACTGGAGCAATGAGCGCCTATCTGGCGCGGCTGGTCTCTTCCAAGCCGTATCTGCATCTGCGCGACATTGGAAAACATCTGGTGAGCAAGATGCCGCAGCCGCTGGCCCGCCTGGCCCGAAAGGCCGAGCATTATGCGCGCGGCATGGCCATGGGCGGCACGATGTTTGAGGAGATGGGCTTTTATTACGTGGGGCCGGTGGACGGGCATAACCTGGACCATCTGCTGCCGGTGCTGAAGAATATCCGCGACCAGAAGGAGAGCGGGCCGGTGCTGGTGCATGTGGTAACGCGGAAAGGCCATGGCTATGCGCCGGCGGAAGATGCGGCCGATAAATACCACGGGGTGGCGAGTTTCGACATCCGCACGGGGCAGCAGAGCAAAACGGCCTCCAAGGCGCCGAGCTACACGAATGTGTTCGCCAACAGTCTGATACAGCTGGCGGAGAAGGACAAAAGCATCGTCGGCATCACGGCGGCCATGCCGAGCGGCACGGGGCTGGACAAGTTTGCAGAGAAATTTCCCGAACGCTGCTTTGATGTGGGCATCGCCGAGCAACATGCGGTGACCTTTGCCGCGGGCATGGCGTGCGAAGGATATAAGCCGTTCGCGGCGCTTTATTCCACCTTTCTTCAGCGCGCGTATGACCAGGTGGTGCATGATGTGGCGATTCAGAAACTGCCGGTGCGCTTTGCCATTGACCGTGCGGGGCTGGTGGGTGCGGACGGGGCGACCCATGCGGGCGCATTCGATACCGCCTACCTCACCTGCCTGCCCAACATGGTGGTGATGGCCGCGGGCGATGAGGCCGAGCTGGTGCGCATGGTGGCCACGGCGCATGCGATTGACGACCGGCCTTCCGCATTCCGTTATCCGCGCGGCGAAGGCATGGGCGTGGCCCTGCCCACTTTCCCCGAGCCGCTGGAAGTGGGCAAAGGGCGTATTCTGCGCGAGGGCACGGATGTGGCGATGGTGAATTTCGGCGCGCGGCTGGTGGATTGTCTGGCAGCGGCCGAACAGCTCGCCCAGCAGGGTATCTCCGTTACGGTTGCGGATGCACGTTTCGCCAAGCCGCTGGATACGACGCTGATCGACCAGCTGGTGCGTCATCATGGCGCATTGGTGACGGTGGAAGAGGGTTCGGTCGGTGGGTTCGGCGCGCATCTGGCGAATTATCTGGCTTTTTCCGGCGCACTGGATAAGGGCCTGAAACTCAGGCATCTCAACCTTCCGGACCGTTTTCAGGACCATGCGAGCATGGATGTGATGTGGGCGGAAGCCGGGCTGGATGCGGCATCCATTGCCAGCACCGTGACGACGCTTGCCAAACAGGCCGGAAAAAAGGCCGCATAAACCGCCCAACCTGCGGTAAGACATTAACCTTTCGTCAACTTCTCGGCCCTAAAGCATTCATAGGACTGTCAGAAAACTGTCATGCATGGGTGATAGCCTGAAACAAAGGGATGTCGCTACAGGATATGACCTATGGATGACTTCAGTTTACTGGTTCTGGACCTTTCCTTCTGCATGGCGGTGTTATCGGCTTGCATATATCTGTGCCAACCGATGCCAAAGCCTGTTAGGGTGAAAAACAGAATCCGTAATCGCCACCATTGATTTTTGAGTTCCAGCCACGAAAGGTACCGTCATGAAAGAAGTAATCCTCCACACCGCTGAATATGCCAAAGCGCGCCTGTTCAGCAGCGAAAAAGCCTACACCGCCGCAACGTTTGCCGTTGCCGCCCTGTTTGCCACCTTCGCCCCGGATATCGCCGCCCATGCCCAGACGACGGCATTCGGCACCGGCATCTGCGCTGCCGTAAAAATCGTGACCAGCGACGCTGGTAAAGCCGTGGCGACCGCCGCCATCATCACCATCGCCATCGGCGCGCTGCTCGGCCGCGTGTCCTGGGGTATGGCCGTGATGATCGCCGCCGGTATCGCCGGTACGTTTGCTGCTCCCCAGATTGCCGAGTGGGTTGCTTCCCAGAGCGGTGGCACGGGTGGCGGCGGGTTCTGCGAATAAGCAGCGCCTTAGGCACACCCTTATGCGGTATGTGGCAAAAGCCAGTCAATTGATTGTCGTGCTTGCGCTTGCGCTGCTGGTTTTTCCCAGCAGCGCATTTGCGCAATCAGGTGCTGCGCTGATGGAGGTGATCTGTAAGATCGTTTCCCTGACGCAGAATGACATCGGCAAGCCACTGGCAACCGCGGCCATTATCTTCCTTTGCTTCATGGGTATGTTCGGCCGCATCTCCTGGGGGCTTATCCTGGTGACGGTGTGTGGCATCGTGATTGTGTTTCAGGCATCCAACATCGTGACCGCCGTGACCGGCCTCACCCCGAGCTGCGGCACCACCGCAGGCGGCGGCGGTGGAGGTGGTGGTGGCGCCACTGGCGGCAGCACTGGTTAGGACGTTTGAATTATTAGCCGCCGCACTGGTTTTTTAAAGTTTTTGCTGCATAATCGTCGCATCTATCAAGCAGACCAGGCACCATGGCAAGCGCAAAGAAAAAACCCGCCAGTACTCAGAAGAAACGCACCGGTACGCAGGCGCGTTCCAAATCCCGCCAGCAGCAGGCGCAAACCAAGCCGGACCCGCGCAGCAACGACAAGCGCCAGGATGTGCCGGTCTCTGATTTTATTCCCTATGCCTGCCATTTCAACCCGCACACGCTGCTGACCAAAAACGGCGAGCTGCTGCAGATCATCAAAATTGTTGGATTCACGACCGAGACGGTGGGTAAGAAAAAGATCAAGCTGCGCGATGCCGTGCGCGAGGCGGTGTTCGACAGCATCCCCGACGACAGTTACGCGCTGTGGTTTCACACCATCCGCCGCCGCAAGAGCCTGGACCCGGGCGGCAATTTTCCCGCCGGGCTGCCGAGCTACGTGAACCGCCGCTGGTGCGAGCAGCATGACTGGGAAAACAAGTTCATCAACGAGCTTTACATCACCATCGTGCGCGAGGGGCAGGAGGTCGGCATCAGCCACCCGCTGAAATTCGCGCGGGCGCTGTGGCCGTCCAACCACCGTCGCTACCGCGAGGATTTCCTGTTCGAGGCCTATGCCGAGCTGGAACAGACGGTGCAGGGCATGCTCTATACGCTGGAGCAGTTCGGCGCACGCCGCCTGAGCCTGGAAGAACGCGACGACGCCTATTGTTCCGAGCCGATGGAATTTTTCAGCAAAATCATCCATCTGGAAAATAACGACCTGGCCGTGCCGGAGCAGGATATCTCCTCCTGCCTCGGGGATTCGGTGGTGGGTTTCGGCTATAACCTGTTTGAGGTGCGTAGCCAGCAGGGGCGGCATTTCGGCGCGATGCTCACCATCAAGGAATATCGCGAGCTTAACACCAATGTGCTGGATGAGTTCCTTCAACTGCCGCAGGAAATGGTGATCACGCAGTGCGTGGATTTCGTGAACCCGGATGCGGTGAAGCGCATTTATGATTACCAGCAGTCGATCAACAAGATTTCCGGTGACGATGAATTCGCCGAGATATCCGGCCTGAAGGACGTGATCGAAAGCGACCGCGGCCGCATCATCGATTATGGCGAGCAGCAGCTTTGCATCATGCTTTCGGGTGAGAGCATCGGCGAAGTGGAGCAATCGGTGGCGCGCACGGTGAACGGGCTGCACCGGCTCGGCATCGTGGTGATGCGTGAGGATGTGCGGCTGGAGGAGACCTACTGGTCGCAGCTGCCGGGGAATTTCGAGTTCATCACGCGTCTCAGACCTATCAATATTGCCCGCATCGGGGGGTTTGCCTCGCTGCATAACTTCCCTGCGGGCCAGGCTGTGCGCAACCATTGGGGCGCGGCGGTCAGCGTGTTTTACACGGCGTTCGGCACGCCATATTTCTTCAATTTCCACACGGGTGATAACGGGCACACGCTCATCATCGGGCCTTATGGCGCGGGCAAGACGGTGCTGCTCAATTTCCTTTGCTGCGAGGCGCAGAAATTCTCGCCGCGCATGTTGATTTTCGACCATTCGCGTGCGTCGGAAATTTTCATTCATGCGCTGGGCGGGCATTATTTCCACCCGATTCAGGATACCAAATCCGGCCGGTTGAAGCTGAACCCGCTGCTGCTGAACGACACGCCGGAGACGCGGAACTTCTGGGCGGAATGGCTCTGGTCGCTCATGACCTACCGCAACGACGAGCTGAACGAGGCGGAGGTGGCGGCGCTGATGGATGTGGCCGGGCGTATCGGCGGCATGCCCAAGCCGCAGCGGCGCTTGTATAACATCGCCCTCGCTCTGCATGAGACGGGCCACACCCGGCTCGGCCAGCTGCTGATGCCCTGGTGCCAGAACGGCCCGCTGGCGCATGTGTTTGACCATGAGACGGACAATTTGCCGATGGATGAGCGCACGCTCGGGTTCGACATGGCCGAGGTGCTGAAGGAAAGCGAAGCGGCCAAGCCGATGCTGCTTTACATGCTCTTCCGTCTGCATATCAGCCTGACGGGCAAGCCGACGATTGTGGTGTTCGACGAAGCATGGCAGCTGCTGGACAATAACATATTCACCAGCAAAATCGGCCCGTGGCTGGAAAAGTTCCGCGCGCGCAACACGATGGTGATTTTCGCCACCGAAATGCCGGAGGTGGCGGGCGCCAGCCGCATCAGCCCCGATATCATGCGCCACATCGCCACCGAGATCTATCTGCCCAATTCCGACCCCGGGGCGAGTTATACGCAGGTGTTTGGCCTGAATGACCGCGAGATTGCGCTGCTCAAGAAAATGAAACGGGAGTTCCGCCACTTCCTGCTCCGCCATAATGGCGAGGCCGTGGTGGGCGAGCTGAACCTGACCGATATGGAAGATGTGCTGTGCGTGCTTTCCGGCACGCCGGACAACCTGGCGCTTTATCACCGCGCCGTGGCGGAGGCGGGCGACAACCCGGCGGAGTGGCTGCCGGTGCTGCAGCATTATGCCATGGAGCGTGCCGATTCGGGGGCGAAGGAAGCCGCATGAAAATGAAGTTTCTCATGATCGCTGTGATGATGGGATTGTGCTTAATGGCACCAGCCATGCCTGCCTATGCCGTCAATGATGCCGGCGGCGGCGGCGGCAGTGCACCCACGACCAACAGCGTGGCAGGCGGCATTCGTAACGATTCACAGCAATGCAATTCCGCGGGCAGCATCAGCTATGACGGCTGTACCGTCCATCTTACCGCCTGCTGCGACCCCTCCCCTTACATGGTGGGCGGCATTCGCGGCGTGGGCACCACGGCGGAGGCCAACACACCCGTGGGCGCGGCGGATTTTGAGCGTACCATCCAGGTGGTGCCGCGCATCTTCTCCTCCGTCACCTGTCAGGTGGAATCCCTCATGGGGCAGGTGTTCGGCACGCTCTGGTGCAGCATTCGCGACAGTATCAAGGCGCCGCTGGCCGCAGCGTTGATGCTTTATGTGGTGATCACGGGCATGGTGTTCACGCTTGGGCTCAGGCCCATGAAAGTATCCGACCTGGCGATTGCCGTGTTCAAGATGTGCATGGTCTGGTTTTTTGCCACCGAGGCGGATTTCGCCATCGGTATTCTCTACCGGTTTTACATGTATATGCTGAAAGACGGCATCGCGCTGGTGCTCTCGGCGGGGTTTGGCGATTCGGCCCATGGTTCGGGCTATATCATGCATAACCTGGATTCACTGTTCTCGCAGGTGTTTCAGACCAACCCGCAGGCGAACGAGACACGCGCGGGCGGCGCGGTGATGGCCATGCTGGCGATGGTGAGCGTGCCGGTGGTGGGCCCTATCCTCGGCCCGGCCATCGTGGGGGTTTCCATCATGACCTTCATGGTGTTCATCCGCACCATTCTTTCCTACCTTATTTCCATTACCGGGCTGGCGTTCTTCCTTTCGCTCGGGCCTATTTTCCTCGGGTTTGCGTTGTTCCGCCAAACACAGAGCGTATTTCAGAACTGGCTGACGCAGATCATCTCCTTCTCGCTGCAGCCGGTGATCATCTTTGCCTATCTGATGATGATTGAGGCCTATATGCCCAACTTCATCGGCGACATGGTGGTGGTGGACAAGGTGGTCGGCGTGTCGGACGTTCAGCCGGACGCCAATAACGCCAACCCCGGCGGCACCAACATGACGGCCAATCTGCCGCAATTCGTCATCCGCCGTTCGGGTACGGATGTAGGCAATACGGAATCGGATTATTTCGACCCGCAGATGGTGATGTCGGGCGATCTGGGCGCATTGATCAGTCTGCTGGGCTCTGTCGGCGGGATGGCGCTGCTGAATTTTGCCACGGTGAAGTTTCTGGAAATGGTGCCCAACCTCGCCCGTCAGCTCACCTCGATGGGCGGACGCGCGCTGAAAGTGGGCGGCGGGGCGGATGACCGGAGCTTTGGGCGAGGTATTCGCGCGCCGGGGGAAAATGCACTGCAAAACACCATGGCGCGTATCCAGAGCCTTTCCAACCAGGGGGCGGACCAGAATACCATCACACGGGAGGCGGTGCGAAGTTTCGTGGGCGATTTCGCCAGCCGCTTCACGCCTTCTGGCTCCAGCTGGCAAAGCCAGTGGTGGGGCGGCAGCACCTACAATCCCGACCGGGGCTTTGGCGGCAGCATGGGGCGTGTGGTAGAGAACTCCGAGCGCACGGCGCGTGCCAAGGATCTTGGCATTGGCCTGCCCGGCGTGGGGCTGACCAATGAACAGGCGACCGTGATGCGCACCAACAATATCGGCGGCAGCCTGGTGACGGCTCAGGATGCGAACACCGGTGTTTTAACGCTGCGTGACGGGCGACGAATCGACTCATCGGGCAGCATCATTCCCGCACAAAGGCAGGGCGGCAATCAACCGCTTGCCTAACCTCATTGAAAAACCTGGCCGCTTACCCCATATGGGTAAGGTATTTTCATGAGGTATGACCATGAACACGCTGAAAACATTCATGCTTATGGCGGGGCTTACGGCCCTTTTCGCCTGGCTTGGCTCGCTGCTCGGCGGGCAGCAGGGCATGCTGATGGCGCTGGCGTTTGCCGCCGTCAGTAACGGGATTGCCTGGTGGGGCTCGGATAAGCTGGTGCTTTCCATGTACCGTGCGCAGCCGCTGAATGAGGGGCGGCTTTATGCGCTGACCTCCCAACTGGCGGCCAATGCGGGGATTCCCATTCCCAAACTTTACCTGATCCCCGGCGCGCAGCCCAATGCTTTTGCCACCGGCCGCAGCCCGGAGCACGGCGCCGTGGCGCTGACCGAAGGGCTGGTGGAAATGCTGAACGAGCGCGAGCTTTCCGGCGTCATCGCCCATGAATTGTCGCACATCAAACACCGCGACAGCCTGACCATGACGCTGACGGCCACACTGGCCGGGGCGCTGGGGTATCTGGCGAATTTCTTTTTCTTCTTCGGCGGCAACCGCAACCGGGAGGGGGCCAACCCGCTGGTGGCGCTGGCGGTGATGATCCTCGCCCCCATTGCGGCCATGCTGGTGCAGATGGCGATTTCCCGCACGCGGGAATATGAAGCCGACCGCGCGGGAGCGGAAATCAGCGGGGACCCGCTGGCGCTGGCCAGCGCGCTGGAAAAGATCGACGCCTATGCGCGCGGCACGCTCAACCCGATTGCCGAGGCCAACCCCGCCACGGCGCACATGTTCATCATCAGCCCATTGAGCGGGCGCGGCGCGGATAATCTGTTCGCTACCCATCCTTCCACCGCCAATCGCATCCGCGCGTTGCAGGAAATGGCGCAGAACACGCCGGTGGAGCCAAGGCGCTATGCCTTTGACCTGAGCGAGGAGGAAGTGCGCGACGCATGGAAAGGCACCGGTACCGAAGGCCGCAAGCGCGGGCCCTGGGGTTAAGCGCCGGACATGAAACGCCCCGTTGCGCAGCCGCACTGGCAGAGGCTTGCCAGACGGCTGTCCAGCTGGGAAATATCCTGCGGCGGCTGACTGATCCATGATTGCCGGTGGCTGTAGGCATTCATGATTTTCTGATAGATGCCGTGGTTCAGGTCATCGGCCAGTGCATCTCTGTAGATAAGCGCTTCGAACATACCGGCGGCATCGCCGCTTCCGGCCCAGGCTGCCAATTCCCGATCCTGCGCCATTTTCTCGAGCGCTGCGCAATGGCCGACAAAAAGGCAGGGCGCATCGCACGGGCCATTGAAGATCTCCTCCCCCTGCTCCGTCAGATGGCACATATAGCCCGGCCGGGTAAGATACAGATCGATAAAGCTTTTCAACATGCCGGGCTGGTAACGCTCGCCCCACAGGGCTTGCAGGTCGGATTCTATTTCCGGCAGGGTGAGAAGGCCCATGGGTTTATGCGGGCCGACATTGAGAAGATGGTAGATGCGCATGCCCTGTAACTGGCAGCATGCGGCGATTCACGCCATATGGCAAAATGCCGCACTTATTCGATGGCGGCGGCGGGCTTCTTCGGAGCCGGGGGGGTGGCAGGCGGCGCGGCATGGGCGGCGACGGGCGCTGCCGGAGATGCGACGGCAGGCTGTTCATCCGGCACAGGGTTTTCTTCCGGCTCGGCAATGGCGGGCTGCTGCACCACGCTGACGTAATTGAGGGTGTTGAGCGGCGCCAGTGGCTGCACGCGCACCACGCCTTCGGGGCGAATCTCCTTCACCACGCCCACCGGCAGGCCACGCGGGAACATGCCGCCCGCGCCGCTGGTGACGAGTTTCTCGCCCACTTCCAGGCCTTTCATGGAGGAGACGAAGCGAAGGGTCGGCATGTCGTTGTTGTTACCGGCGACAATGGCGTGCTGGCTGGAATGTTCGGTGATGACGGGGATTTTGGAGTAGTTGTCGGTCAGGAAAAGCACGCGGCTGCTGGTTTGCCCGACCTGAAGAATGCGGCCCACCACGCCATCGGCCGAAACGACCGCCTGCCCCTTTTGCACGCCCTGAAGCGCACCGGCATTGATGATGGCGGAATGGTGGAAGCTGCCGCGAAAATCGGTCAGCAAACGGGCGGTAAGGTAATGAGACGCCAGATGCGGCATGGAATTGAGCTGGCGGCGCAGCTCGGCATTGTCGTTGCGCAGTTCGGCCACCTCAATCTTCATGGCGCGGAGCTCTTCCACTTCCTGACGAAGTACCAGGTTTTCCTTATTGGCGGCCATGAACTGATGGAAGGAGGCAATGGCCTCTCGCACGGCCTGCATGGGGTTGCCCACGGCGGTGACCACCGGTGATGCGCCGTCGGCCAGGCTGTTTTCCAGCACACGGGCCTTGCCTTCCGGTTCACGCGCATCCAGCAGCAGAACGAAGCTGGCCAGCAGCAATACGCCCAAAAGCAGGCGATGCACGATCGTCCGCGTGGAGAGGGCCTCTGCCCGAACGGAGGCACGGTAATTGCGTTTCACTGGTGATCCAGTCACTGTCAAGGTGCATTCACCTTATCATCAATAGGTTAACAGACTTCTTCATTATCCTACCGGCAGTGAAGCAGTTTAGTCCTGCTTAAAGAGCACGTGCTTCAGCACATCCGGGTTCTCCAGCACGGAGCCGGAGCCCAGCGCCACGCAGGAAAGCGGATCGTCGGCAATGAAGACCGGCAGGCCGGTGGCGCTGCGCAGCACCAGGTCCAGGTTGCGCAGCAATGCGCCGCCGCCCGTCAGCACGATGCCCTTGTCCACGATGTCGGAGGAGAGTTCCGGCGGGGTGCATTCCAGGGCGACCTTTACGGCTTCCACGATGGCGCTGATGGGTTCGTTCAGGCTTTCGGCGATCTGGGCTTCGGAGAGGACGATCTCTTTGGGCACGCCGTTGACCAGGTCGCGGCCCTTGATCTCCATGAACTCGCCCTCGCCTTTTTCCGGCGGGCAGGCGGCGCCGATGGTCTTCTTGATTTTCTCGGCCGTGGTTTCACCGACCAGCAGGTTATGGTTGCGGCGGATGTAGGAGATGATGGCCTCATCCAGCTTGTCGCCACCCACGCGGATGGAGCGGGAATAGACAATGCCGCCGAGCGAAAGCACGGCGACTTCCGTCGTGCCGCCGCCGATATCGACGATCATGGAGCCGGTCGGCTCGGTCACTGGAAGGCCCGCGCCGATGGCGGCGGCCATGGGTTCTTCAATCAAAAACACATCGCGCGCGCCGGCGGATTCCGCGGCGACCTGGATGGCGCGACGTTCCACCGGGGTGGAGCCCGACGGCACGCAGACGATGATGAGTGGGCCGGTGAAGCTGCGGCGGTTATGCACGCGGCGGATGAAATGCTTGATCATTTCCTCGGCCAGTTTGAAATCGGCGATGACGCCGTCCATCAGCGGGCGCTTGGCGTCGATCTTTGCCGGGGTGCGGCCGAGCATGAGCTTGGCTTCGTTACCGAAAGCGTAAGGCGTGATGCGGCCGGAATCATTCACCATGGCCACGACGGAAGGTTCATTGAGGACGATCCCTCGCCCTTTTACGTAGACCAGCGTATTCGCCGTGCCCAGATCGATTGCCATGTCGTTGGAAAATGCACCCAGCATTTTGGAGAAAAAGCTCATTCAGCGCCGCCCTATTGCACTATATGTTGTGGATAGACCAGTTATGGCACAGGCTATTGTTGCTGACAATCATCAAATAGCGCCTTTTGGGCGCTATTTGATGATTGTCTTCAGTGGCTCGCGACCTCGTATACGCGCCAATTAGGCGCGGGCCCTCAATGGGCCAGTCGCGGTGCCCCGCTTTTAGCGTGCGTGTTACTTGTGCGCCAGCCAGGCGGCGATGAAGACGACGAAGATGGTGAGGGCCTGGAGGCCGACGCGCCAGGTCATGAGCTTGTTGCTGAGTTTGGCATTCAGCTTGCCGCCGATGCCCATGACGATGACGCCGCCGACCAGCACCAGCAGGGTGGCCACCATCAGGAGCATCACCAGAATATCAGCGGACATGGGGGAGCTCCAAAGGGCCGTTGCTTCATGACGGGATTCACTTTAAGCTCGCCGCCGTCAATTGTCCATGCGGAGCTGAACATGCCTGAACCCTTGCCTGCGCTGAACGGTCCGGAGCGGTTGCCCGCCAGCACGCCCACGCATCTCGTTATTTTGCTGCATGGGCTTGGGGCCGATGGCAATGATTTGATCTCGCTGGCCGATGAGTGGCGGCAATTCCTGCCCAACGCGGCGTTTATCTCTCCCAATGCGCCGTTTCCGTGCGACATGGCGCCTTATGGTTTTCAGTGGTTTTCGATGCTGGATCGCAGCGCGGAGAATATCGAGGCGGGGGTGGAACGGGCCGCGCCCATCCTGAACCAGTTCATCGACGCCATGCTGGCGCGCTTTGGGCTGGATGACGGCAAGCTGGCGTTGGTCGGGTTTTCACAGGGGACGATGATGTCGTTGCATGTGGCGCTGCGCCGCCCCAAACCCTGCGCGGCGGTGGTCGGCTATTCCGGCGCGGTGGTGGGGGTGCAGAAACTGGCCGGGGAGCTGGTCAGCAAACCGCCCATCTGCCTGATTCACGGCGATGCGGACATGGTGGTGCCGTTCGCGGCGCTGGAAATTGCGGAAACGGCTCTTAAACCATTAGGCGTTAAGGTGGATGCGCATCGACGTCCCGGCCTGGGGCATGGCATCGACCATCACGGGCTGCATGTGGGCATTGAGTTTATTGCCGAGCAATTTGGTTTAGTGGGTAAGGAAGCCGCCTGACATGAAGACCAAGAGAATACTCTGCCTCCAGCACGTGGATTTTGAAGGCGCGGGCAGCATCGCGAACTGGGCCAAGACGCGTGGTATCCCCATGGAGCATGCCTGCGTGCCCAAGGGCGGGCTTGAAAAGGCCTGGCTGGGCGAGCAGGACCTGCTGCTGATCATGGGCGGGCCGATGGGCGTGTATGAAGAGGAGCAGCATCCATGGCTGACGGAGGAAATCGGCTTCATCAAGGATGCCATCGACCAGCGGCGGAACGTGCTGGGCATCTGCCTTGGCTCGCAACTGATCGCCCGGGCGCTGGGGGCACGGGTTGCCCCGCATGCACACAAGGAGGTGGGCTGGTTTCAGGTACGGAAAAGCGACGATCACGCCCACCCGTTCAGCAACGCCCTGCCCGATTATCTGATGAGCTTTCACTGGCATGGCGACCGGTTTGAGCTGCCAGAGGATGTGAGCCATAGCGGCAGTAGCGAGGCCACTGATAATCAAGGATTTACCTATCAGGAACATGTGGTGGCGCTGCAGCACCATCTGGAAGTGACAGAGGCCGATATCCATCGCTGGCTGGCGCACCATGCGGCCCTGCCCAAAGGCCCCTATGTCCAGAACGAGACAGCCCTGTTCGCTGAACCCCACCGGTTTGAGGAGATGCAGAAGCATTTGTGGGCGGCGCTGGATGCGTGGCTGCTGTAGATATCATTAAATTTAACAGCGGCCATTATTTGGCGGGCCCTTGGTTAATTCATTAATCTTTCATATAGGGCTGTTAGGTTACGCCGTTCTGTGAAACGGTGTGATTCCGATTTAATGCTCTGCCACGCATGGCGTGGAGATTTACCTTGTGTCTAATAGTCTTAGACATTTCAGGATCTTAATGTGTCAATTTAGATGCAGAGATCCAGGTATTCCTTAGGGACGTGGGTCCAGGGAGAATAACAGAAAAATGAATAGCCGCGAAAACAACAATCCGAATAAAATAGAGTTCAACAGGTCGTTCGTTTTTGGGGTTGCGTATGGGATGATAGCACTCATGCTTGCAATCATAACCAGCCAACTCATGCTAGGTAAAGATGAAGACCCGCAAGGGTATTTGTCATATCTGGCATGTAGTTTTATCATACAGCTGGCATGGATGCTTTCCACTCTGGTGGTCATCCGGGTCGTCAATCGCATATCCAATATGCGTTGGCGCCGACAGCAACGCTCTTAACGTATCTCGCCAGTATTCTCTGTTTGTTTTGGATTTCCCCTTCGCTCGTGCGGAGGGGTTTTTTTTCTTATAGCCGCTTAATAGATGCGCCGGAATTTCGCTTGCGCTTTGGGGGCAAATGGGTTAACAACCACTCCCTTTTAGAATTCCAGACGATTGCGCAAAGGTTTACCCATGCCCAAACTCAAGACCAAAAGCAGCGTGAAAAAGCGCTTCACCCTGACGGCCAGCGGCAAAGTCCGCGCCAGCCAGGCAGGCCACAAGCACAACATGCGCAAGCGCAGCAAACGCAGCCTGCGTAACAGCGTTGGCACCACCATCCTGTGCGATGCTGATGCTGGTATCATCATCCCGATGATGCCCTACGGCCGCTAAGGTTTCTACTGCGGCGGGCTGCAAATGCCGGTCTTGCTGCAATCCGATGCTCACGTACAAAAATGTACGCTCCGCTTCGGTTCTCGCAACACCGTCATTTTCGCCACGCCACAGCGAAACCTGACCATTTAACCAAGCGCGGCCTGCCATGGCCGCCACCTGTAACCAAGCACCTCCGCTGATTACGGGTCACTAACCTAGAGGAGTCTATAACATGGCACGTCCCCAGCGCGGTGTACCCGCACATGCACGTCACAAGAAAATCCTGAAACTGGCCAAAGGCTATCGCGGCCGCGCGAAGAACTGCTTCCGCGTTGCCGTTGAGAAGGTCGAAAAGGCGCTGCGTTACGCGTATCGCGATCGCCGCAACAAAAAGCGCGATTTCCGCGGGCTGTTCATTCAACGTATCAATGCCGGGGCGCGTGAAAACGGCCTGAAATACTCCACCCTGATGCATGGGCTGAAACTGGCCGGCGTGACGCTGGACCGTAAAATCCTGGCTGATATGGCTGCCCGCGATGCGGTTGCCTTTGCCGCTGTTGCCGCCACCGCCAAAAAAGCGCTGGAAGCGGGCAGCAAACAGGCTCCAAAAGCCGAGAAGAAAGCCGCTTAAGGCTTAAGCCATGCTGGGCCAGCCTGATAAGGAGCTGATCCGGCAAGCACGAGGAAGCCTGGCAGACGCTTTATGCGATGCCGGGCTTTTTTCTTTTCTGCTCAGCACGCAGGTGCTGGTAGAGCGGCATAATGCTTCGATCTTCGTTTTCCCCGCCGCCGACAATATGGACCGCACAGACAGCGACCTGCTTTACGGCAGTATCTCCGAGATGTTTGCCGCCCGCGGCTGGCCCATGCCGGAAACCGTGCATCACGGCGGCTATGATCTGGAAGACAAGGTTTATTATGACCGCGAATTATGGAAGATGGTGACAGACGGCCGTTTGGAAGATCTGTGCGACCTGTTTATCGAAATCCGCTTCGACAGCACAGAACAACTGGATGCCGCCCTGCATGCGATTGTCGCCAGCGGCCAACAGAATCCCATCTCTTTTTCGGCCGTTTAGTAACCTGCTTGTTATGCTGCTTTCAGCCAGGTTTCCGGCTCCAGGCGTTGATCAAAATCCGTTAGATATTGCTGAATGAGATTATTATCGGCCGCATATCCCAGCAGGTGGCGACGCGATGCGGTGCGGGGGTGGAGCTGTCCACCATCTTCCTTGTGAATGATATCGGCCAGCAGGTTGAACATGGCGTTTGGTGTTCCGGCCATACCGCCCCAAAGGTCGGCCGCGAATTCCGATTGTATGATGTAGCGCCGCGCATCGGCATGGGCGACCAGGGCATCCAGCATGTGCACCACCAGGTAATCAGCCGGGCATTGGTTGCGGAATATAGGGATGCTGCTATCCTCGATGAATAGCTGGCCGATCCGCACGTCGTGCCCTGCAATAGTGACCGGCCCCCCTGCCCTGACCTGTTCGTTAAATTGCGTGATGGCCGCAAATGCATGGGGCAGGCAAAGCTCCATCAACCGCCTGTCTCGCGTGGCATGTTCCAGGTGGTACAGCTCATGCCCGATGAGCGAGCGCAGGCGTTTGGAGTGTTTGGCGCAATAATCGTCAAATAGTTCCTGATCGATGAGAATGATCGGCGGCTCTGCCCTGATGGCGCAGGAGACGATGCCGGAGTTTTTGGTGGTCATCAGGCGTGGGGTGGCGATGTCGCGCTTCAGTTCGCGAGAGAGATTTTGCACGGCATCGGCAAGGGCGGATGCGGCCTCGGGGTTGTTTTCCACCAGGCGCAGTTTTTTGTCGCAGAGCAAGGTGATTTGCGCGGCTTCGTATGGCGCTACGTCCAGGGCCATGATGTCCTTGAACAGTTCGCGCTTGTGCATGTCAGGCGGCGTCGCGTTTCAGGGCGCGCCAGCCGATATCACGGCGGTAGAAGCCTTCCGGCCAGTGGATGCGGCTGACGGCGGCATAGGCATTGGCCTGGGCCTGTTCCAGGGTTGCGCCAAGACCGGTGACGCCGAGCACGCGGCCGCCATTGGCCGCCCATTCACCTGCTTTGTTTTTAGTTGTGCCGGCGTGGAAGATGACGGTGCCGGGGAGCGGCGGCTCATCGAGATTACCGATAACGGTGCCCTTGAGGGGTTCATCCGGATAGCCGTTGGCGGCATAGACCACGCAGAGGGCGGATTCCGGCTTCAACTGCACGGGCTTCATACCCGCCAGCCTGCCGGTGGCGGTGGCATGCAGGTAAGGCAGCAGGTCCCCATCAATACGCGGCAGGAGGCTTTGCGTTTCGGGGTCGCCGAAGCGGACGTTGAATTCGATGACTTTTGCTCCCTGCTTGGTGGCCATGAGGCCGACAAAGAGCACGCCGCGATAGGGGGCGCCTTCGGCGACCATCGCTTTGGCCATGGGGCGGACGATGTTTTCCATCACCTCGGCATGGAAGGCAGGGGTGGCGACCGGCGCGGGGGAATAGGTGCCCATGCCGCCGGTGTTGGGGCCGGTATCGCCCTCGCCCACCCGTTTGTGGTCCTGGGCGGAGCCGAGTTCGAGGGCGGTTTCGCCGTCGAGCAGCGCGAAGAAGCTGAGCTCTTCGCCGTCCAGATATTCCTCAATCACGAGTTTCTCGCCCGCTTCGCCGAATTTGCCGTTGAAGCATTCGTCGATGGCGTTCAGGGCTTCCTGTTTGGTCATGGCCACCGTGACGCCCTTGCCTGCGGCCAGGCCGTCGGCCTTCACCACGATGGGCGCGCCGTGTTTTTCGACATAGGCGCGGGCGGAGGCGGCATCGGTGAATTCGCCGTAGGCGGCGGTCGGGATGTTGTATTTTTCCATGATGCGTTTGGAATAGGCCTTGGAGCCCTCGAGCTGGGCGGCGACTCCGGACGGACCGAAACAGGGAATGCCCATCGGCTCCAGCCAGTCGGACAGGCCTGCGACCAGCGGCGCCTCGGGGCCGACGATGACGAACTCGATGCCCTCATCCTCCACCAGCGCAAGCAGGCCGGCAATGTCGTCCGCCTTCACGTTGTGGCAGGTGCCGAGAGAAGCCATGCCGGGGTTGCCGGGGGCGATATGCAGTTCGCTCAGCAGGGGCGATTGTTTGAGCTTCCATGCCATGGCATGTTCGCGCCCGCCGGAGCCAATGAGAAGGGTTTTCATTCCAATGCCTTTTCCAAATTTCCTTGATATTCCAGCATCGTCACAAAATTGCAACAAAAGCTTCATTTGTCATCCCTGCGTGTTTTCCAACTAATAGCAGGCCGCATACAACACATAACAGGAGAGAGACAGAATGGTAAGCATCAGCATCAATCGTGACTGGGTATTGAGCAAAACGCTTCCCAAGGGTGTGCTGGACAAGGTGCCCGATGACCGCGAGGCCGCTATCGACCAATTTGGGCGTGTTGTGACAGATGAAAATGCCTTTCGCGCCTTCATGGACCAGATCAAGGAAGGCTATATCGCCCGGCAGGCCAGCATCATCCGCAATGCCATGCTGCGTGACGGCGGCGTGATTGATGAAACAGCCGAGCAGCATATCCAGGAACTTGCCGTTAAAAAATCCTATGATTTTCTCTATGGTTTCCCTATCCGCACGTTGAGCCAACTGCTGGAAATCGGCCACGAATTCGCCCTGGGACAAGGTTATGAAGGCGACAACCGCACTCTGGAATCAGCCCTGCTGCCGCTAGTGCTGGCCAAAGTCATTGACCGCATCAAGGAAATGCATGATGTGGATGTGAAGCTCCAGGCTGGCCGCCCCGGCATTGACAGCATTACGCAGCAGCATAAAACGGAAGTTCGCATCCCGGAAGTCGACGCCGATGGCCGCTTTACAGGTGATGTGCTGGACATCAACCCCAACAGCTATGGCGCAAGCGACAAAATCAACGCGGCACGCGCGGCACTGGCCGAACATTCGGTACGCATGGTGCTGAATGACGAAGAGGTGCTGAACGCAAAGCAGCGCATTGAAAGCGCCTTGCAGGAACTGCGCCAACTGTTCCAGAGTTCCGCACCGGTGGATGTTACGGAAGGAACAGGCGCTGCCGTAGTGCCCGTGGATATCAACTCCGATGAAGTTCCTTTTGATACGAAAGCGCCTGTGCTGGCTGTGCCGGAAGGCGCCATCGGCATGCTGTATGACGCCTCCAACCAGATTGCGGATTACGATACGATTCTGTTTGGTGACGGCAGTTCAGCAAATGTGGATGTGGATATTCTCACCTCTTCCTACAGCGCCAGCATGCTGGGGCAACTTTCGCGCAGCATCATTGATGCGGCCAATACCAGCGCAGAGGAACTGAGCCGTAACTTTGAGGCAATCAAAGTTGCATAAGGATGCAACAAGCATCAAAAGGGCGGCCGCCGTGCCGCCCTTTTTTTATATTTTCTTCATGAATGACGCTTTATAACAGCCTGAACCTTAGGAGGATTTCATGGGCCTGATCATCACGCTGGTTGCCGTCGTGGCGTTTTTGTATTTCTGGTACATGGCGCTGATCACGCGGCGCAACAAGGCCAAAGAGGCCTTTTCCACCGTGGATGTGCAGCTGAAGAAACGGGCAGACCTGATTCCCAATATCCTGGCCATTGCCAAACGTTACATGCAGCATGAAAAGGACCTGCTGACGGAAGTGACCGCGCTGCGCGCGCAGGTGGTGCGCGATGTGAACCCCGGCAACCCAGACGATGTGAAGCAATATCTGGCCGCGGCCAATACGCTGGGCGGCAGCATGGGCAAACTGATGGTGGCAGTGGAGAATTACCCCGAGCTGAAGGCCGACCAGACGATGATGCAGGCGCAGCTTTCCTACAACGAGGTGGAAGCGCAGATTGCGGCGGCGCGCCGCTTCTATAACAGCGCGGTGACGAGCCTGAACAATGCGGCGCAGATTTTCCCCGGCAGCCTGATCGCCAGCATGGCCAATGTGGAGACCATGCCCTTTTATGAAGCGGCGGAGGCCGACCGCGCGCCGGTGAACGCGGCGGAACTGCTGAAGTAAGCCTTCATGCTTGGGTGGAGCAACCAGATCCTGATCACACGGCGGTCGTTCGCGGCGCTTAATCCCTTTTCCATTCTGGGGCTGATGCTGCGGGGCATACCGGCTGCGGATGATACGCCGCCCAACTTTTATCTGGTCAAAAGCGTTGGGCAGGAATTCGGCCCCTATTACGAGCAACATATCAAGCCGCGTTGCGATGAATACGAAATGCTGCGCATCGATGCGCTTACCCGCATGCGGTGGCGCTGCTGGGTGGCGTTGCTGGTGACGGGGTTTGTGATCTTCTCCGCCGTGTTCTTCCGCGACTGGTTTTTCGACCATATGAAGTCGTCGGATGCAGCCGGGTTTCTGTTTCAGGCATCGATGGTGGTGATGTTTCTGGTGTGGGGCTGGGGCGTGTATCCGGGTATTTCCTATCAGAAGGGAGTGAAGACCTCGATATATCCGGCAGTGTTTCGGTTTTTCGGCGAGGATTACCGGTTCGACCATAGCGGCATGGGCATGAGCATCACCTCGCTGGAGCCATCCGGGCTGATTGGCAATTACAACCAGACGCATCAGGAAGATTATGTGGATGGCGATCACAAGGGCGTGGCGCTGGAACTGCTGGAAGCACGCCTGACGCGTGAGGAAGGCACCGGCAAGAACCGGCGCACCGTCCTGGTGTTCGGCGGCATCTGCGTGCGGCTTTCCATGAACAAGCCGTTTAAGGGCCGCACCATGGTGAAGAAGGATGCGAGCTTTCTGCTCAACTGGGCGCAGGACAAGCGTGGGCTGGAGAAGGTGGCGCTGGAGGACCCGGTGTTCGAGAAGGAATTCGAGGTGTTTTCCAGCGACCAGGTGGAAGCGCGCTACCTGCTTTCCACCAGCATGATGGAGCGAATGCTGAAGCTGAAGGAATTGATCGACGGGACGGGGATTCAGGCAAGTTTTTACGACAACCGGCTGCTATTGATGGTTTCCACCCATAAGAACTGGTTTGAGGGCGGCAGCGTGTTTACGCCCGCTGATTTCGTGAATGATATCAATGTGATATTGGAGCAGATGGCCACGATTTTCGATGTGATCGAGGAATTGAAGCTGCATGAGGTGACGCATCTTTAGGTATCCTTGTCATGCAGGCTTCACAGGCCTGTCATGAAAGCTTCAAGTTCCGGCAGCATAAGCAGGGAGAAATTCAGGAGAATCGCATGTCACAGGATTTTTTCAGCTGGCTCGAACAGTATGTGGGTAAAGATGCCCTGCAGTCATCCTTTCAGGTAACGGCCCGTCAGCTCGGGCATATGCTGCTGGATGGCAAAGCCCGTGGCGAATGGCTCAACGGCTATCTCGAATCGATGGTGAATGACGCGCCGCGCCCGATGGCGGTGCTTGCGGACGGCACCGTGGCCCCGCATGTACTGATGACGTGGGTGGAAGGGTTTCTGGAGCATTATAACCACCAAGACGCACAGACGGTGGAAAGCCTGATTGACCGGATCCAGTCGCTGGTTGAACAGCCGCATCAGGCCTTGACGCTCATGGATGCCGCCTTCCTGGCCTATGCTTTTAATACCCCGCATATGAAAGCCTCGCAAATGAGCATCGTTAGGCAAAGCAGCCTGCCCGTGGGGGACCTCAGTCAATCGCTGGATATGTTGGCCAAAGCCAGTATAGCCTGGATTGAGGCGCATGACGAACTGGCGGCTGATCGCTATGTCGAATCCAAAATGCGACCCTATGTACTGTGCAGACAGCCGGGTAATGAATTCAACATGATTGCCGCAGCCAATGCCGCACATGACGCGGCAGCCGAGCTGAATGAGCATGACTATTCATCCCTGGCGCGGGATTACCGCACCATCATTGAGTGCAGCAACGCAACAGACATCCGTGAGCGTATCCGATTCGAGCTGGATCATCTTGCCGCCGGCGATCTGCTGCCGCCGACGCGCTCCACCGCCGCTTAACGTCCCATATATTGCAGGAACTCGTTCTTCGGCGTCAGCACCATGGTGGTGTCGTCGACAGAGAGCGTCTGACGATAGGCCTGCATGGAGCGGTAGAAGGCGAAGAATTCCGGATCCTCCCGCGTGACGGCCGCGAAATTATGCGCGGCCTGGGCATCGCCCTCACCTCGCAATATGTCGGCTTTTTTCTGCGCATTGGCCAGCAGCACGGTGCGCTCGTTATCGGCCTTGGCGCGGATCTTCTGCGCTTCCTCATCCCCACGTGAGCGGAACTCTTTCGCTTCCCTCTCGCGCTCGGTCTGCATGCGGCGGAAGATGGCCTCGCTGTTCTCCTTCGGCAGGTCGGCGCGCATGATGCGCACATCCACCACTTCCACGCCGAAGCCGCCGCCGATGTCATCCTCGGCCTGGGCCACCACCTGCTTGCCAGCTTCGCCTGCCTGCTCCTGAATGTCCTGCTTCACCTTTTTGGGAAGCGGCTTACCGGAGGCCTGGCTGTTCACGATGGCGGTGATGTGGTGCATGATGTCGCCGCGCTTGGCCGAGAGCACATCCTGCAGCTGGACGGAACCCATCACCTGACGCAGCGAGGATTCCAGCACGGTGTTCAGGCGGTCGCGCATGACGCGCTCATCCTGCACGGTCTCGTAGAATTTCAGCGGATCGGTGATGCGGTAGCGCATGTAGGCATCCACCACCAGGCGCTTCTGGTCGGCCAGGATGACCTCTTTGGGTTCGGCATTGTATTCCAGCAGACGGCGGTCGACGCGGATGATGTCCTCAATGAAGGGTTTTTTCCATTTCAACCCCGGCGTCTGTACGATGCGCATGGGCTTGCCGAAAGCCACCACCAGCGCCTGTTCGGTCTGATCCAGCATGTAAAGCGAACTGCTGAGAAGAAACAGCCCAACTGCCGCAATGGCCGATGCGATTTTGGTGTCGTTATCCATCATGCTCTCCTATTGCGCATCGCTGCTGGTTTCAGCCGGTTTGCGACCCAGTTCGTTCAGCGGCAGGAACGGCACCGCGCCCTGCACCTTGTCGTCGATCACCACCTTGTGCATGCCACGCATGATCTCTTCCATCGTCTCGAGATACATGCGCTTGCGGGTGACATCCTTGGCCATGGCGTATTCCTTGTAGACCGAGGCAAAGCGCGCGGCCTCACCTTCGGACTGGGCGATGACACGGGACTTGTAGGCCTCGGCATCCACCACGATTTTTTCGGCCTGACCACGGGCTTTGGGGATGATGTCGTTGCGGTAAGTCTCGGACTGGTTGATGAGGCGCTCCATGTCCGCGCGGGCTGTCTGCACATCGCGGAAGGCGTCGATCACCTCATGCGGGGGGTCGACCTTCAGCATTTGCAGGCGCACCACTTCCACACCGGAATGGTAACTGTCCAGCACATGCTGAAGCAGCTGCTTGGATTTGACCTCGATATCCAGACGGCCTTCGGCGAGCGCGGTGGCGATCTGCGTGGAGCCCATCACCTCCCGCACGGCGGATTCGGCAGCGTTCTTCACCGTGTTTTCCGGGTTGCGCACGTTGAACAGGAAGGCCTTGGGATCGCGGATGCGCCATTGCACCTCGAAGTTGATGTCGACGATGTTCTCATCGCCGGTCAGCATCAGGCTTTCCTCGGGGATGGAACCGGGCACCGTGCCTTCCATGAAGCCCTGGCCACCGGAGCGAAAGCCGATTTCCTGACGCTGCACGCGCGTGACGGAGGGCTTGTAGAGCGTCTCAAACGGGGCGGGAAGATGGTAGCGCAGGCCGGGGCCGGTGACGCGGTGAAACTGGCCGAAGCGCAGCACCACGCCGTTTTCATCCGGCGCGACGCGGTAAATGCCGCTTGCCAGCCAGAGCACCAGCACGACCAGGGCCAGCATGATGTAGATCGGCGTCTGGCCGGAGCCGGGGAATATCGTCTTGATGCGCTCCTGCGCGCGGCGGAGCCATTCGTCGAGATCGGGCGTATTGGGAGGGGTGCGGCGCGGACCGCCACCGCCACCAAGCGGGCCACGCGGGCCTTTGGGGCCATTACCGCCGCCGCCATTGTTACCGCCGCCGCTTCCACCCATGTTACCCCATGGGCCGCTCGGCCCGTTGCCCGGTTTCCATGTCATGCGCTGTATTCCCCCCTCTAAACCCTAGCCAATATGCCGCCATGCGCCTATAATAACCCGTTATTTGGGACCGGGACGCTGCGGATATGGTGGAAAAAGCTGATATTCTAAACACATTACATAGCGTGGTTAAACCCCATGTTCAACAAGATGTGGGGATTAGTGGCATTGTGGTGCGGCCGGATGGCAGCGGCGGCTTCAAGGTAGGGTTTGCGCTGGAAGTGCCCGCAAGCGAAGCCGCGCATATGGAGCCGATGCGCCAGCAATGCGAGGCCGCCGTGCGCCGTTTGCCCGGCGTGACGCAGGTGACGGCCGTGCTGACGGCGCAACGCGTGGCAGGCGCGGCGCCCCCTCCCCCCGCACCGGCCAGGCCTGCGGAATATAACAGCCAGGGCCTGCCGTTTGTGAACCATGTGATTGCCGTGGCCAGCGGCAAGGGCGGCGTGGGCAAATCAACCGTTACAGCCAACCTGGCGGTGGCGCTGGCCAAGCAGGGGTTGCGCGTGGGGCTTTTGGATGCCGATATCTACGGGCCGTCCATGCCGATGATGTTCGGCCTTTCCGGCCAGCCTGAGATTGCGGATGAGAAGCTTGTGCCTCCGCTGGCGCATGGGGTGAAGGTGATGTCCATCGGGCTTCTGGTGGGCGAGGAACAGGCCGTGGTGTGGCGCGGCGCCATGGTCACCAAAGCCCTGCGGCAGATGCTGGCGGGCGTGCGTTGGGGAAGCAAGGAATCCCCCCTGGATGTGCTGCTGGTGGATATGCCGCCGGGCACGGGGGATATTCACCTGACGCTGGCGCAGGCGGTGCCGCTTTCGGGCGCGGTGATTGTTTCCACCCCGCAGGATGTGGCGGTGCTGGATGCGGTGCGGTGCCTGGCGATGTTCCGCAAGGTGAGTGTGCCAATCCTCGGCATGGTGGAGAATATGAGCGGGTTTACCGATGCCACGGGCGTGGTGCATGATATTTTCGGCAAGGGCGGGGCGGAAAAGGCCGCGAAAGAGCATGACGCGCCCTATCTCGGCGCGGTGCCGATTGCGCCTGAGCTGCGCGTGGCATCCGACACAGGCACGCCGCTGAGCGCCAGCCAGCCGGACCATGCGGCCAGCCGCGCGTTTTCCGATATGGCCGCACGGCTTGCGGCTTCGCTTTCGCTGAAACAGGCGGCCTGATGGCCAGGCCCCATGCACGCAGGCTTGCGCCTGGGCGCGTGGGGCTGCTGGGCGGCAGCTTCAACCCGCCCCATGCCGGGCATGTGGCCATCAGCAAGGAAGCGCTGAAGGCAGCAAAGCTGGATGAGGTGTGGTGGCTGGTATCGCCGCATAACCCACTCAAGACGGAAGCGCCCGCCGACATGGATGCGCGGCTGGAAGCCTGCGGGGCGCTGCTGAAGGGGGAACCGCGCATCCGGCCGCTTGGGCTGGAGGCGGAACTGGGCACGCGCTACACGGTGGATACGCTGGAACGGCTGACGGCGCTTTACCCGCAGGTGCGGTTCGTATGGCTGATGGGGGCGGATAATCTGGCGCAGTTTCACCTCTGGAAAGGCTGGCGGCGGATTGCGAAGCTGGTGCCCATGCTGGTGTTCGACCGCGCCCCTTTCAGCCATACCGCCATGCATGCCAAAGCGGCTATGGCCTTAAAGCGCTTTCAGCGGCCCTTGGCGCTGGAGGCGGTGGAGCAACGTGGCTGGGCGTTGCTGCGCATCCGGCGGCGGGGGGAGTCGTCCACGGCGATGCGGGGGAAGACTGGAGCGGGTGAAGGGAATCGAACCCTCACCTAAAGCTTGGGAAGCTTTCATTCTACCATTGAACTACACCCGCGCACAGGCGGCCTTTTATAAAGGAATGGGATGATTGGGCAAGAGGGTTGATGGCTGGCAGGAATGGAGGTCAGATGGATTCCAGCTTTCGCTGGAATGACGACGAAGGGATTGGCTAATGGGGTTTCGGCTGACTTATCCACAGAAAACATGGCCCTGTGGATAATTTTCTGGCAAAAAAGGGCGAATTGGTGCATAATGGGCTTATAAGACTTGGCATTGGCTAACCGCTCTTGGGACGATACGGATTTGATGATTGGCTTGCTACTTCGGCAACGATCTTTTCCAATAACCAGGCCTTGCACCGCGCGTTCGCGCCTTTCCCACACCACCCCTGCATTGATGGAGATGTCCTATATCTAGCCGGAAAAAAGAGGTTGTTGCCAAACGTTCCAGCAAAACCTCCGAAACAGGAAATCCCGCGGAAAACCTGGTGAAACAGATCGCCGCGACGTTGGATAACCAGAAGGCCGAAGATATCGTCATCATTCCCCTGAAGGGCAAAAGCGACATGGCGGATTACATGGTGATTGCCAGTGGGCGTAGCGCGCGCCACGTGGCAAGCCTGGCCGATTACGTGAACAAAACCCTCGGCGAAAACGGCGTGCAAGACGCCCATGTGGAAGGCATGGCCACGGCAGACTGGGTGCTGGTGGACAGCTTCCAGGTGATCGTGCACCTGTTCCGCCCGGAAGTGCGCAGCTTCTATAACCTTGAGCGCATGTGGGACGTGCCCGCTCCGACCCCGAGCACCCCTGCCCCGCGCGACCGTGGCGAAACCGCAAGCCCGGCACGCGGGCCTGTGCATATTGGCGGGTTTGCCGGGCAGATGGCCTGATAACATCCGTTTAACCGGCCCTTTTAACCGGCCCTTTTAACCGGCCCGTTTAACCGGCCCGTTTAACCGGATTGTCGCAATAGGCTGATATGATCGGCCATTATGGGAACGATCAGCGATCATCACGCCGCGCAGATTGAATTGTGGCTTCGCACCGATTTCGGCGAAGGCATCGGCCTTTCCTACGATTTGCACCTGCCGGACATGGATGATACCGACGCGCTGGCTCCCTTTCGGCAATCCAACATCCCGCAGGTAATGGCCGCCATCCAGAACATGTGCCCCATCCTGATCGGCGAGCATGCCACCACCGTGGCATTGCTTGATGAAGCCCTTAAGGATGTGGAGCATGTGCGTATCGAATCGCCGGATGACCCGCAGGGTTATGTGCAATTTGTTGTTGTTGACGCAGAAACGCTGAAACAACAGAGAAACTGGTGGAACAAGCTGGATGGCCTTGCCATCAACGGCATGGATAGCACCGATTTGCGCGGCCAGCTGTATTTGGCAACGCGCGAGCAGGTGCAATCGCTGATGCAGGTTGCGGAAGAAGCGAGCCGCTATGGCGGCCCAAACCACCAGGCGGAAGCCTATACCGACTGCCTGCGCATGATCGGCAAATGGGAGGGCATGCTTAACCGCCATGCCTGGACCGCCTACCAGAACAGTATCGAGCACTCGTTAAAGCAGGAAAACACACCGTCGGAATTGCCCGAACCGGAAGCCAAGGCACTGGCCGCCACGATGGCGGACGCCCTGAAAACACAAGCGCTCACACAGCTCAAGCGCGTCGTGGGCGGAATCATACGCGACGATATCAGTCATGGTCAGCACCCATTCGACCGCTATGCGCGCAGGTTCACTGATCTTTTGGAACCGCAAATGGATCAGCATCTGATTACCAATACGCACAACGCTGAATGGGAACTTGCCTGGGGGTTGCAGCAGGCCGCCACCGCCCGCTAGGACCTGGGTTTCATGTCGGGTACAAGGGGTTCGCCCGCAGCTTTTTTCTCGCGGATTTCGGCCGCGGTTTTCTGCATCATGATGTAGCGCTCGGGGTTTACCGGGTGCGTGGAACCGATATAGATGGAATCCGGATGTTCCATGGACATGCGCCGCCAGAAGGCGGGGGCGTTTTCCAGTTTGTAGCCGGCACGGTACATGAGGTAGGAACCCACATAATCGGCCTCGCGCTCAAAATCGGCGGCATAGGAGAGCCTGCCGCCATTGGCGCCCGCCTTGGTGAATTCGCCATTGCTGTTGATGCCCTGGCTCGCCATCAGCAGATCGGCCGCCATGCCCAGCAGCCCGCCGATGGCGGCGTTGCGGTTGCCGCCATCGATATGGCCCATGAGGTTGTGCGCGTATTCATGGCCGATGACGGCGGCCAGTTCGTCGTCATTGCGCACAAAATCCATGATCGCCGTGTTGACATGGATGCGCTCGCCATCCGCGAAGGCGTTTATTTCCTTGCTGTCTTCATTGATATCGGCGGGGTAGATGCAATTGCCCTTGGCCTCGATGAACTGGCCGCAGAGTTTGACGCCCTCCTTGGTGATGCGCTTTAAAACGCGTGTCAGGCGCTTGCGGCGTTCCGCCATGCTTTGGGTGCGCACGTCGAGATCGTCGATCGTGTAGCCCTGTTTGACCATCGCCTCCTGCGTGCGTGCTTCGGCGGAAATCTCATCCTTGCCGATTTTGGGTGTCTGCGACACGGGCGTGGCGCAGGCCGTCAGGGCGGCCAGCAAGGCCACCGGTAATATGTAACGCATAGTCAATCTCCCTGAATGCAACCTTAGTGTGCATGCAGGGCGATTGTCAACCCTTTGGGGTTGTGCGTTTTTTCCTGGTTGAAAGCTCGGCGCGGGGGTGGCTTTCCTGATAGGCGGTGAGCATCTGGCTGAGTTCCACGGCGGTGTAGCGCTGGGTGGTGGCCAGGGTGCTGTGGCCGAGCAGTTCCTGAATCTCGCGCAGGTCCGCCCCGTTGGCGAGAAGGTGGGTGGCGAAGCTGTGGCGGAAGGCGTGGGGCGTGGCGCTTTCCGGCAGGCCGAGGCGCAGGCGCATGGCGGCCACCACGCCCTGAAAAATGCGGGCATTCAGCGGGCCGCCGCGCGTGCCGCGAAAAAGCGGCTCACCGGCGGGAAGCAGATGGGGGCAGAGGCTTTTATATTCCTCCAGCTTTTCCTTCACGCCGGGCAGCAGCGGCACCATGCGCTGCTTGCGGCCCTTGCCCTCGATCATCAGGTGGTTTTCGGCATGGAGCATGGCAGGGGTGATGGAAAGCGCCTCGCTGATGCGCAACCCCGTGCCATAGATCAACATCAGCAGGGCCTCGTCCCGCGCCAGCACCCATGGCTCGTGGTCGCGGTTGGTGATGTCCTCCATTGCTTCCAGCGCCTGATCCTCGCTGAGCGGGCGCGGCAGGCGCTTGGGCAGCTTGGGCGCACGCCAGTGCTGGATGATGGGCGATGGCGGCGTGCCGGACTGTTTGTTGAGGTAGCGGTAAGCCTGTTTGACGGCGGAAATGGCGCGCGCGGTGGAACTGGGGGCGAGCTTGCGGTTGTGACGCTCCGCCAGCCATTGACGAAGCATGGATTTGGTGACCCCCATCAGCGAGGCTTCCGTCACCGGTTTGCGCTGGCGGGCCATGTAGGCGAGAAAATCCGACAGGTCGCGCATGTAGGCAAGCACGGTCTGGTGCGAATAGCGGCGCTCGTTTTCCAGAAACAGCAGCCATGCCCGCAGGCTGCTCAGCAGGGCGGCATCGCATAATTGTTCCAGGGCACGAAAGGGGGGAGCGGGCTGTTGCGGTTGCGCGGCCATGGTTATTTATAGAACAGGTCGACCCGTTCGGTGCTGCTGCCCGCACCATCGCTGCCCAGGGCCTGGGTGGTGATGTGATCGGCCGGGACGCCTTCCTTGATGAGGAATGAGCGCACCGCCACCGCGCGGGCCAGCGAGGTGCGACGCGCATTGCCCGCCTGATCGCCGCTGCCGCTGGCATAGGCCACCACATGCACCCGCTTGTTGGGCTGCTGCTTCAACACCCCGGCCATGTCCTTCAGGTCCACCTCGGCGGCAAGGGGTACGTCCTGCTCGGCGGCGTTGTAGCTCACCGTCAGGTCGGACGGGGCATCGGGCGAGTCGGATTTTTTGACGGGATCGGGCAAGGCAGAAGGTATATCGGCGGCTTTGGCGGATACGGCCTTGTTGGCGTCCTTGCCGGTTTCCGGCAGGGGCGGCAGCGCGGGCACGTCGATTTCTGGTATCGGCACATTCTTGGCGCCATCCGCCGGTTTTTTAGCTGTCCCGATTTTGGCCGCATCGATTTTCGGGAGTTCCTTGGCGGCGGGCTCGGGGAATTCCAGCGGCGGCAGCGCGGGTGACGTGTCCGCCCCGGCGGCTTTGTCGCCGGTCAGCTTTGGCGCGGGCATGCTCTTGTCGTCCAGCAGCTTGTCCAGATCCTCGTTGCTCACCTTGCCGCCGGGCAAAGGTGGCGGAAGCTGCTTGGAGGGCTCGGCGGGCTTTTTGGGCTCGGCAGGCTTTTTGGCGCCGCCCGGCAAGGGTGGCAAATCCAGATCGCCCGTGTTGGTGGAAGATTTGAAAGCCTTCTCGTATTGCTCATCGATGCTGGGTTTGCCGGGTTTGGCGTCTTCCTTCGCCGGGGATTTCATCGGTGGCAGATCCGGCTCGGGCATGGGCTCGATGATGGATTTGCTTTTTTTGCCCTTTTCCTTCGGTAGCTCCTCCGGCGTCATGACGGCTTCGTCGATGGCGGGTTTGGGCGCGGCTTTCTCCTCGGCCTTTTCAGGCGGGAAGGCCGGGAGATCGGGCAGTGCCGGCGCAGCCTCCTTCACGGCGGGTGCGGGTTCGACCTTGGCGGGTTTGGCTTCCGGCTTCGCCGGTTCGGGCGCCGGCGCCTCCACGATGGCGGGCTCCTCGGGCGCTTCCTGTTTTTTGGATTTTTTGGGCTCCGGCTCTGGAGCGGGCTTGGGAACCTCATCCACCTGACCGGGCAGGAGCAGCTTGGGCGGGCCTGGAATGAAGGGCTGCGGCGGCATGCTTGCCTCGCTGCCCAGGCGGCGGTATGGGCGGGCATGGTCGGGGTCCACCGTGCCAACGCCGTAATGGCCGACCATGTCGTTCAGGTTCCGCGTGCGGATGACGGGTGAAGGCGGCGCAGCGAACTGCACCGGCTCCGCCAAACGGCGCGGCGGCGGGGGCGATGCGTTGCGCTGATAGCGCGCGGGGTACATGTCGTTTAACGCGCCACGGCCATTGGACGGCGCGGCGGCGGCCTCTGCCGCCTGGGCGGATTGCATCTCCGCCGGCAGCTGATAGGCCGGGGCGGGCGCGGCGAGCTGGCTGGCCTCGTATTGCGGCTGCGGGCGCTCCAGCATGGCGGGCAGCGGAGCGAGGCCTTCCTGCTGGGGTGGCGCAGGCGGAGACGGTTGCTCCATCGCCATGGGCGGCGGGGGCGGCATGGACTGGTCCATATCCGGCAGGGGCATCAGCGGCCTGGGCGCAGCGCCGGGCGGGGCGTCCGCGGGTGGCGGAATGTCCTGACTCAGAACGGCTGGCGGCGGGGGCGGCGCGGGGGGTGGCGGCGCGTAGGATTCCACGGGCGGAGGAAGATCACGCACCATGGGGGCCGGGAACCCTCCCTGCTCTGGAGGCGGCGGTGGCGGATACCCTTCCATCGGCATGGGAGGCGGCGGTGGCGGCATGCTGCTGCCGACCATTACGGGAGTTGTCGGCACCGCCGTTGCGGTGGCGGATGGCGGCGCATATCCCCCCTGGAAGCGGTTGAGCACATCCATGTTTATTTCCACGGCAGGCGGGCGCTGGCCCCAGCTATTGCCATAACGCGGCTGGGCAATGGCGGCAGCGGCGTCGGCGCTGAGGTGAACTGCACCGCACAGCAACAGCGCCCGCAGCATCACACCGGACACGGAACGCCCAGCGTGGTTCACGTTCCCCGCACGAAGCCAGATTTTTCGCGTATTCTTGTTGCCCACCAGCCACCCAATTAGCAAGCTTAGGCGGCCATCATACCAAATGATGCTGAATTGACCAGCTATATTACAACATATGGTAGGGATTGAGGCTAGCTGCGGTAGTCCGCATTGATGCGGACATATTCATGCCCCATGTCGCATGTCCAGACGGTGAAGCGCCCCTTGCCGACGCCGACGCCGACCGTGACGGCCAGGTCGTCGCGTTTGAAATAACCGGCCCCCTGCTCCTCCCTGTAGGCTGGCGAGACCAGCCCCTTTTCCGCCACCCGGATATCGCCGAAGCGTATCCATAACCGGTCGCGCAGGGCTTTTTCACCCGCCTTGCCGACGGCCATGACGATGCGGCCCCAGTTGGGATCGCACCCGGCGAGCGCGGTTTTGACCAGCGGGGAATTGGCAATGCTCATGGCGATGCGGCGGGCCGCTGCGTCGCTTTCGGCTTCCTCCACGGTGATGGACACCAGTTTGGTGGCGCCTTCGCCATCGCGCACCAGCATCTGCGACAGCTCCTGGCAGAGCGACGTGAGGACGGCGCGGAATTCGGCCAGCGCGGGGTCGGCGGCATTGGTGACGCCCTGCCCGGCCGGGCTGGCGCCGGTGGCAAACAGCATCAGCGTGTCGTTGGTGGAGGTATCGCCATCCACCGTCACCGCATTGAAGCTGACGCCGACGGCATCCTCCAGCAGCGCTTGCAGCACGGCCTGCGGCAGGCTGGCATCCGTCACCAGATAGGCCAGCATGGTGGCCATGTCGGGCGCGATCATGCCCGCACCCTTGGCGATGCCGTTCAGCGTCACCGGCCTGCCGCCGATGGATGCCTGGCGCGTGGCGTATTTGGGAAAGGCATCGGTGGTCATGATGGCGCGGGCGGCATCTTCCCAGGTTGCGGGGGTAAGATTGGGGATCGCGTCCACCATCGGCTGCGCGGGCAGCGGCACGCCGATGACGCCGGTGGAGGAGGCAAAGACCTGTTGCGGGTTGCAGCCCAGCTTATACGCCACGGCTTTCACCACCTGGGTAGCCGCATCCATGCCGACCTGGCCGCTGAAGGCGTTGGCATTGCCGGAATTCACCACCAGCGCATGCGCCCCCTGCCCGCTTGCCAGATGCGCGCGGCAGAGTTCCACCGGCGCGGCGGGGCACAGGCTTTGGGTGAAAACCCCCGCGACGGCGGCGGGCTTTTCAAACCGCATCACCAGCATGTCGGTGCGGTTTTTGTATTTAATGCCGGCAGCGGCCACGTGAAGGTCGCAGCCCGGGATGACGGGCATGGCGGCATAGGTTTTGGGAGCGAGGAGAGAGGTCATGGAAGTCGCTGGCTGGCAATATGGTGGTTAGGAGGTGATGGGCCCCTCACCCCGGCCCTCTCCCCGCAAGCGGAGAGAGGGGGATTTCATGCCTGGTTCTCCATCGGCGCAATCAGTGCCGATCGGATATCCGGAAGGCTGGGGCGAGAGATGGATCAGGGAAGTTTGCGGGTGGAACCGTCGGGGTTGAAATATTCCACTTTCGCGTTTTTCTGAAGCTCGGCCAGGTGCTCTTCCCATCGGCGCACGGCGAGCTGGGTTTCCAGCTCCGGACGCATGGATTCCATCGGCTCCAGCCTTGCCTTGCCTTTGGATTTGGCCGCGAAGATGTGCCAGCCGAATTCATCCTTCAGGGGTTTTGAGAATTTGCCCGGCGTGAGGGCGAACACATCGTCTTGCATGTTGTCGGGCAGGTCTTCCCGCGTGAGGTTGGGCATCTCGCTCACCACCAGGCCGCTATTGGCGAAGGCCTGGGTAACGGCGGCGATGGAACGCCCCTGGGAGAGCGCTTCCTGCACCTTCTGGATCAGGTCCTGATCGGGCGTGAGGAACTGCACGAAATTGGTGGCCGGGGTCACGCTGGCATAGGCATCGGCGCGTTCTTCATAGAGATTTTTGACGGATTTCTCATCCAGCCTGCCCTGCATGTAACGCTGCTGGTAGAGCTGCACGCGTGCGTTGTCCTTGGCGATCTGCATGGCGTGGAGAAATTCGGGGTCCGTATCCGGCACGGCCTTGTCGGCGGCTTCCAGCAGGAGGGTTTTTTGAATCAACGCCTTGGCGATTTCGTCCTGCACGGGCGGGTTCAGGTCGTTCCAAGTTTTCGCGCCGGAAATCAGCGAGAGGTTCGGCGCCTGGCCCATGATCTGCGAGGCCTTCACCTCGCTGCCATTGATGCGCATGACCGTGTAATCGTTTGCCGTCTTCGCCGCGGGTTTAACGGGGGCTTCGGTTTTGGGTTTCTCTTCCGAGGCCGCGGGGGCGTGCTTCGGTTTGGCGGCTTCTTCCGCTGCAGCCGTGGCGGCGGCGGGAGCCGCCATCTCTTTTGCCACCGGCGTGCCGTCTACTGACATGGCCTTGGGCGACACATGCTTACGGGGCTTGGGCGCAGCCTTCGGCTTGACTGGAGCTTCTTCCTTGAAACCCGGTTCCTTGAAGGAGGTTTCCTTCGGTGCTTCCTTGGCAGCGGCGGGGGCTTCGGTTTTCGGGGCCTCCGCCTTGGGCGTTTCCACTTTCGTTTCGGTGGTTTTCGTCTCCGCCGGTTTGGTTTCCGTCACTTTGGTTTCGGTCACGGTTTTGGCGGGCGTTTCGGTTTTGGTCTCGGTTTTCACCGTGGTGGCCGGGGCGCTTTTGGTCTCCACCGTTTTCGTGTCTACCGTTTTCGTATCTGGGGCCTTGGCTCCGGCAGCGGCAGCCGTGGCCGCAGCGGCGGCTTTCTCTTCCGCCTTGGGTGCTTCGGCCTTCACTTCCGGCTTGGTTTCGGTTTTGGTTTCCGTATGGACCGGGGTTTTGGTTTCCACCGGTTTGGCCTCGGCGGAGGGCTTGGTTTCCGCAGGTTTTGTTTCAACGGGTTTTGCCTCAACGGCTTGGGCCGCTGCTTTTTCCGCCTGTTTGGCCACGGTCGGCGCCACGGGCTTTACCGGCTTCTGCGGATGCAGGGTCGGCTTTTCGGCTTCCTTGGTGATAGCTTTGGTGGTGGTCTCGGTTTTGCTGGCAGGAGAGCCGCTGCCAGCCTTCAGAGCATCCACCAGCGACTGGGGAATGGTCTCCACCTTGGCGGGCTGATCATCCACGGGCGGGTATTTCAAATCCGGCAGGGACTGGGCATGAGCCGCCACCCCCAATGCAAGCCAAGAAACGCCAGCCAAAATGGTGACCTGTGCAATACGCATGTTGCCTCCCCAATTATTCTGGGGAATTACATAAGGCATGCGAAGACGTTAGGCAAATGGGTAACGCAGCAAGAGGGGGTTAGCCGCCGATAATATGCGGCTCTTCCCCGACATTTTTCTCCAGTCTCTCATACATGGAGAGCATCACAAGGTCATATTGATCCAATGCGCCCGCAGGCAATACGGATGCTTCACGCAGATAATCCATATCCGCATCCTGCGCCTGATCGATCAAATGATTATCGGGGAAGTGATAGGGATTGTTCGCATCCTTGCTGATGGCAACGATGCCTGTCATCCCGTGATGCTGATCGCTATCACGGAATGCCGCCATTTTGGTGGTATCGTCCAACAGTTCGCCCGCGGCCCCGATGGCCATGTAGCTCAACGGCTCCACCAGCACACCGCCTTCGCGCGGCTCAAACACACCGTCTAGAATGTGGGCGTTGATGCAGCTATTGGCCAGGTCATCCACTGACAAATGATGACCGATAAGGTGGGATTGAATCGTCTCTCCCGTTGGAAGATCGAGATGATCGGCATGGTCGATCGTGACCAGACCCGCCTGATCAAATGCGCCGATCTGCGCATTAGGGTCCAGTGTCCCTTCAAAACATTCGATGGGCAGCACTGGTTCCGCCGTGTCAAAGAACAGGGAGGCACGGGCCCTCAGCACATCCATAAAATTGACGGATGACAGTCCTCGCTCTGTAATATCCAGCTTCTCAAGTATCTGGGCGGGGTTATCCACCCCCAGAGCATGGCAGAAATTATAGAATGGTGTGGGATTGGGACGATTGGATTCGTCCACAAAATACTTGGTCAGCACCGTGCTGGCTGACTGTCCGTAACCGGGCCGGAAGCCCTCCAGCCAGTTGCGAATGTATGGCGCATGGATGACGGTGCTGCCGGAAACCGAGCCAATGTGGTTTTGCTGCCCCTCGCCGTCCAGCAGGATCATGGCGTTTTTGAGGTCTGCCAGCGGTGCGTTCAGTTTCTGCGCAAAAACATAATTTTTTTCATCGGGTTTGTTGGTCATTGCGCCGGTAATCTCGGCATCATGCGCCACCAACCAGGTGAAGTCGCTCAATTCATTTGCATGAAGGTTCTGGCGTGCCCAGATTTTATCGATACGCTGAATGCCGGCAGCGGTGATGTCAGTGCCGACCAGCTGCGACGTCTGGCCGGGCTGAAGGGCCGAGCCGGTCAGGTTGCCGGTGAGTTCCACATTGCCGCGAGCGTTAAGGGTGCGGATGCCGGTCACATCGCCCGCGCGAAGCGTGCCGCCCACTTTGACGACAGGGATATCATGGATCGCCGCGAGATGGATGAAGGGCGCTTCCAGCCTGGGCTCGTTCATATCCTGGGGGGTATGGCCGGTGAGTGTGAGGCCCTGGGCATCCAGATTGCCGGTGGTTATCTGAATATCGTTGGCGGTTAGACGGGTGAGCGCAGGCGGCAGGGTTAAGCTGGCTGCATGGATGGTGTCGATGGTGGCGGCTTCGGGCGCGAGGGTGCCGCGAACCTGCGTCAGATGGGCCTGATAATCGGGCAAGGACGCGCCATGGGCGGCGTATTGATCCAGCGCCGGCGCATCCGCACCGGTCAGCTCCACCGCGCCCGTTACCTGAAGCTGGCCGCCATGCATGTGGCGTGCGCGGAATTCGCCCGCCGTGATCACACTATCCGTCGTTACGTTATCGATGTGGGTGGTGGTGGCGCTTTGCAGCGTGCTGTTGGCGGCATCGACGGCATGGATGGTTTGCGCATCAATGACGGAATCGATCACCAGCCCCGTGGATTCAACGGCATTGGCCGTAATCCTGCTTTGCACCAGATGCGTGGCGGTGACATCGTGGCAATCAAGCGTGGAATGCGAGATGGGGCCGGTTGCGTTCACGCTGGGTTTGGTCACCACATTGGCGGAGGGCTGGAGGCTGACATCCGATATGGGCCCTTCGACGGTAAAGGTCGCCAATCCGGTGGCGGCAGCCGGATCGGCATAGGTGATATCGGCGGCTTCCAACGAGGCGCCAGCGCCGCGCAGCTCCAGCGATTCCAGGCCGGTTATCACCAGCCCTTTGGCGCCTTGCGCTTTCAGATGCCTGATTTCCGCGCCGCAATTGGCGAGTTCTCCGCCAGCCTGCAGTGGAGAGGCTATGCCGTCGAGGCGGCCACCCACTTCCAATGACTGCGCGGCAATGGGCGCATAGAGGCCGCTCGTACCTGTAAATTCGCCTTTGCGGTTTTTGCCGAAATATTCCCAATTGCCTTGCACGCTGAATGCGCCGTCGACGGTCACATCCATATCGGGTGTGTGAATGACGCTTTGCAGCGCGTTGCCATGCACGCGGATGCCCTCGGCCTGGCGTGGCGCGACGCCCGCCTGTTGCGGCGGCTGAGGCGGCTGGTGGGCCAGAAAATAATCGCGCCCTTCATGTTGTTTGATGATGCTTTTATCCATCGCATCGGGCAAGGGCTGGGCAGGTGCGCCGGCGGCAGGCTGAGTAGCGATGGTACCGATTTCCGCGGAGCGAAGCACATGTACTTCGCTGTTGCTGAGGGATAAGGCCGTGACGTCGGCGGCCATGATTTTTTCCTTGTTGCCGTCCGTCCGGCAATTGAGGATGCTTCCCTGCGGCAGTGACAGATTGCCATAGGTTTCGATGGTGGAGGATTCTACGTTTCCGCTTGTCAGGCTGATGTCGATCCATGCCGGATTGTCGCGCCCTTCCGGGCCGATATAGGAGCCGTAGATACTTCCGGCGCTTTCGATTTCCATGCTTGGCGTGACGTCCTTCAACTCCACCTGGACATAGGCCATGGAATAATTGGGCTGCGCAATGGCCGGGTCGGCATTACGCGGCGCCAGCAGCGGCGCGACGCCCGCCACGCCGAGGTCGCCGCCGAGGAGCATCATCAACGGGCTTTTTCCATCCCCCTTCGCCGTGCCCGACAGCATAACCGGGCCGAAGGTTTCCACCGAATGACGACCGTGAAGATTGTTCGCCTCTATCATCATCACCTTGATGGTGCGCGGTTTGCTGCCAGGATTGAGAATGTCGCCCAGCGGTTCCGTCAGGGCTGCTGGATCGGCTTCGTATTCATGAATATCGGCCATGCATAAATCGGCATCGGGCGCGATGATGTTGCTGGAGACAATGTTGCCGCGAAGCACTTCGATGAATTGCGTATCGCCTGCCTGGGCATTGTTCACTTCGGTCTCAATGATATCAATGTCCGAATTGATAATGGCGACTGTATTGCCCGGATCATCCTTCACGACCTGGATAATATCGCCCTGCTCATTACGCGAATAGAAGGTCGGATCGTTACGGACGGTAACAGATGTATCCACCCTCACTTCCGAATTGATGATGCGGTTGGTATCCAGCACAAAGCTGTCGAATATCTTGCAATTTACAATATCGCCGCGAATTTCCACCCGATCGATGCGGTCATCCTGTGTTTTTTCCATCTCTACGACGGGATATTTGATGGTGCTGTCATGCAAGGAGCCGTTAATGCGGAGTTCATCGGCGGCAAACAGATTGCTGTGACCGCCAACTTGTATCGGTGGTGATTCGCCCGTGCGGTTGAACCCCAGAAGAACGCTACCTTCGAGGGATATTATCTCTGCATTCTCAATGCCATATGGCGCATTTTTTACAATGACATCTGTCTTATCGGCCTTGAGGATGGTGCGGTCCCAATAGCCGTCTTTAGAGGGGAGAAAGGTTTTGATGTCTACCTTGTCGGCGCTGATCTTTACGCCGCTTTCCACGATGCCGCGCTTGACCACCGTATGTTGCCACTGGCCGAACAGTTCGCCCACGGTGCGGTTGTATAAACCAGGCGTGGTCAGGTATTCACCGTCATGCACCTGCAACGTACCAGAGCCGAGCCATATTTCCGCACCAGGAGCGCGGCCGCTCTCGTAGCCATGCACAAGCCCGCGAACATCCAGCAGGTCGATGTTGCGCAGCTCTACCTTTTCATGGGCATAAATATCGCCGAACTAGTTTACTTCCAGATATGAGCCGAAATCATTGCCCTTTTGAGGGGTCAGTGAATCAATAATATGCAAAATGGCAAGGGAACCCGGCACGTTCGGATAGATATCCGCAATGCGGAACGCCGGGTTTAACTGATTAAAGACACGGTCGATCGCCCGTTCCCAGTGGTCGCGGAAAATATCGATCGACAGGCGTGGGTTGGGAAGGCCGGATTCCGGGTGCTCGGGCGGAAGGTTGGGATCCCGGTCGATGACGCTGATATCCATGCCGTCCAGCAGCGCCTTGACCACATCGTAGGGCTGTACGACGCGCTTTACACGGCTGGTGGTTTCGAGCTGATAATGCATGCGACTCAGTATCTGGCCGAAAAAGCCATATTCATTGTCGGCCCCGCCACTGGTGCGGCTGAAATGCTCCCAGGTAAGCCCGGCGAACCCGTCGAGAATAATCTCGTTGAGGCTGCCCACATAAAGGGTGGCCAATGTCCCGGCATTTTCCACCACCGCCTTACCAAACAAGCGCTGCAGGACATGGTCGCTGGCATCCGACGGTTTATGTACACGGACAGTTGCATATAAATCTTCATGTTGGGCTAGTTCTTGCGCCATAAAAAGCCTTTTGGGACGGTTCGCCGCAGCTTACCTCTTAATTTTTTAAGTTTTGTTAAGGTGATTAATTATTTTTAAGGCTCAAAATGGGCCCCTTAAATTGACATGCGGGCTGGTTGCACCTATCTAGCGAGGCAAACTGTTTGAAAGACTCGCCCTCATGGTACTTGCCCTCGCCAAAAAGATCTTCGGCTCTTCCAACGACCGGATTGTGCGCAATATGCGTGCGGATGTGGCCCGGATCAACGCATTGGAGCCCGAGTTTGAAAAGCTCAGCGACGAGCAGTTAAAGGGAAAAACGGCGGAATTCCGCGCCCGGCTGGAAAAGGGCGAGCATCTGGACGATCTGCTGCCGGAGGCCTTCGCCACGGTGCGCGAGGCGGCCAAGCGGGTGTATGGCATGCGGCATTTCGACGTGCAGCTGATTGGCGGGATGGTGCTGCACCGGGGCCAGATTTCCGAAATGAAGACGGGGGAAGGCAAAACGCTCGTCTGTACCCTGCCCGCTTACCTTAACGCCCTGCCCGGCAAAGGCGTGCATGTGGTGACGGTGAACGATTACCTGGCCAAGCGCGATGCCGAATGGATGGGTGGGATTTATAACTTCCTGGGCATGAGCGTGGGCTGCATCGTGCATGGGCTGGATGACGCCATGCGCAAGCATGAATATGCGTGCGACATCACCTATGGCACCAACAACGAATACGGGTTCGATTACCTGCGCGACAATATGAAATACGACCTGGAGGACATGGTGCAGCGCCCGTTCCACTTCGCGGTGGTGGACGAGGTGGACTCCATCCTGGTGGACGAGGCGCGCACGCCGCTGATCATCTCCGGCCCGACGGAGGATAATTCCGAGCTGTATGTGAAGGTGGATGCGGTTATCCCCAAGCTGAAGGAAGGCGATTTCGAGGTGGATTTGAAGCACCGCAGCGTGACGCTGACGGAGGAAGGCTCCGCCCATATCGAAGAATTGTTGAAAAAAACGGGGATGATCGACCCGGAATCCAACCTCTATGATCTTGAGAATGTGACCGTGGTGCACCACGTGAACCAGAGCCTGCGCGCGCACAAGCTGTTCTCGCGCGATGTGGATTACATCGTGAAGGATAACAAGGTTATCATCATCGATGAATTTACGGGCCGCATGATGGAAGGACGACGCTATTCCGAAGGGCTGCACCAGGCGCTGGAAGCCAAGGAAAAGGCGAAGATCCAGAACGAAAACCAGACGCTGGCTTCCATCACGTTTCAGAATTACTTCCGCATGTATCCCAAGCTTGCAGGCATGACCGGAACGGCCATGACCGAGGCGGCGGAGTTCATGGACATTTATAAATTGCCGGTGGTGGAAATCCCGACCAACGTGCCGGTGAAGCGTGCGGATTTCGACGATGAGATCTACCGCACGGCCAAGGAAAAATACGACGCCATCATCAGCGCCATTGAGGATTGCCACAAGCGCAAGCAGCCGGTGCTGGTGGGCACGGTGAGCATCGAAAAGTCGGAAATGCTTTCCGATATGCTGAAGAAGCGCAAAATCCCGCATACGGTGCTGAATGCGCGCCATCACGACAAGGAAGCGCAGATTGTGGCGCAGGCGGGCCGCCTTGGCGCGGTGACGATTGCCACCAACATGGCGGGCCGGGGGACGGACATCAAGCTGGGCGGTAATATGGAATTCCGCCTGGTGGAAGAGCTTGCCAAATGCAAGAGCGATGAGGAAATGAAGGCCGCCGAGCCCAAGCTCCGCAAGAAGATCGAAGCGGAAGTGGAAGCCGAAAAGCAAAAGGTGCTGGAAGCGGGCGGGCTGTTCATCATCGGTACTGAACGGCATGAGAGCCGCCGCATCGACAACCAGCTGCGCGGCCGCTCCGGCCGCCAGGGGGACCCGGGGGGCAGCCGCTTCTATCTGTCGCTGGAAGATGATTTGATGCGCATCTTCGGTGCCGAACGCATGGATGTGATGCTTCAGCGCCTGGGCCTGAAAGATGGAGAGGCCATCACCCACCCGTGGATGAGCAAGGCGCTGGAAAAGGCGCAGCAGAAGGTGGAAGCACGCAATTACGAGATCCGCAAAAACCTGCTGAAATACGACGATGTGATGAACGACCAGCGCAAGGTGCTGTATGAGCAGCGCCTGGAAGTGCTGGAAACCGACGACCTGGCGGATTCGATCGTCCAGATGCGGCATGACATGGTGGAGCGCCTGGTGGCGGCCGCCATTCCCGAGCGGTCCTACGCGGATGTGTGGGATGTGAACGGGCTGACGCAGGAGGTGTTCCGCGTATTCTCCCTGCATCTGCCGATTGCCGACTGGGCGCAGGAAGAAGGCATTGCCGACCGTGAGATTGCCGAACGCATCATCCTGGCCGTGGATGGGCTGATGGAGATGAAGGAAGAAAAATACGGCGCGGCCATCATGCGCGAGGCGGAAAAGCGCGTGCTGATTCATGCGCTGGACAGTTTGTGGAAAGAGCACCTGCACACGCTGGATCATCTGCGCCAGGGCATCAACCTGCGTGCCTATGGCCAGCGCGACCCGCTGAACGAGTTCAAGCTGGAGGCCTTCTCCCTGTTTGAGACCATGCTGGAGCAGCTGAAGGATGTGGTGACGGCCCGCCTGGCGCGCCTGGAAGTGGTGACCGAACGCATGGAGGAAGCCCCAATGCCGCAGGTATTTGGCGCGGCGAGCATGCACGAGCATCATGGTGATTTCGGGCCCGACGACATGGAAGCGTCAGAAAAGCCGAAAACCAGCAAAAGCCGCAAAAAAGGCAGTGCTTCAAGCCAGACGGCGGACGCCAAAGACCCCGCCACCTGGGGCCGTGTGATGCGCAACGAGCCCTGCCCCTGCGGATCGGGCAAGAAATACAAGCAATGCCACGGGGTGCTGGCTTAAGCCTGCACGTCATTGTGTCATATTTGGCTGCTAAGCCCGGGTTATTCCAATAACGGGCACGCATCATGGATTTCGTGACGATTGATGAGGATGGCAGGCTCTTCCTGCTGCAATGCCTCACCCGCGCCATTGCGGAGATGAGCGCTTATGTGGATGAGCATGGCAACCCATGCCCGCTGCATGCCGCCGTGCCTGTGCATGTGAATCCGGAAGAGGGCGTGGCGGGTGCGGATGATGCGTGCGTGTATGTGGTGAAGGACGCCCTTTATCCATCTGATTTCATTGCCGATGCCGACAGGCATGCCATTCTGTTTCCCATTGAGCTGGTGGATTTGCTGACGGAACGTCAACTGACCGCGCTGTTCATTCACGAAGCGCGGCATGATGACAGGGCACAGGCCGAGCAGCAGAATGAAGTGGAGGCGATCAACTTACGGCTGGAGAAGCTGGAGGCCTTACCGGCCATCGCCCGGTGGCCGCTTTTTCTTTATCTGGAAGGGCTGGTCGACCGGTCGCGCAGGATTGTTTCCTCCTTTGAGGAGGATAGCGATTATGCCGTGTTCAGGTTGGGTTACGGGGACGACCTCATTTCCGCGCTGATTCTCATCAAGGCGTTTGTGCATCAATATTGCTACGACATGCCGGTGGATTTTGACCTGTTGCGCCCGGCGGAAACCGTGCGCATGCTGGATGCGCCGCCTCTTCCCTATCAGCTGCTGCTGCAGGAGCGCATGGATGCGCGTATCCAGCGACTCTCCGTGACAGGAGAGCTGGAGGATTCCCTCAGCGAGCGCTGCCAGCGCGCCTTGGAGCCTCATGAGAAATATTATAACACTGGCGGACGCATGAAACTTCTGGCACGTTTTGAAGAGGAACGTGCAGCAGGCCATGAGGCCGCCGAAACACGCAGATAGCATCAGGAGCCTTTGCATGATCACCATCTACCATAACCCGAATTGCGGAACCTCGCGCAAGGTATTGACGATGCTTGAAGAAGCCGGTCACAGGCCGAAGGTGATCGAATATCTCAAACATCCCCTGGACTATGAGGAGCTTGAAGCGCTGGTGAAAAAGATGGGCGTGAGCGCGCGCGACATCCTGCGCGACAAGGGCGATTTGTATGAAGAGCTGGAGCTTGGCATACCGGGATTGCCGGACAGGTTTTTGCTGGAGGCGATCGAGGAGCATCCGTCGCTGATGAACCGGCCCATTGTGATCACGCCGAAAGGGGCGAAGCTGTGCCGCCCGGCCGAAACGGTGCAGGAGCTTCTGTAAGTCCGCCAGCAGCATGCATATGAGCCATGCCATAATCGCATGATTCACACGCGTAAATGGTGCTAAGGAAAAGATGTTTTTTGCAGTGCGGCATCCGCCGGTTTTTCATGCGTTGCGCCTGCTAACCTTTCGTTAGGAGCTTTGGCTCTACACCTTGTCTTATGGCTGCGTCATGCAGCGACAATACAGAGCCACGTATCAGCCATGCCAGTATCCAAGATTACCAAGATGCTGTTCGGCCCGCCGCGCAACCCGATGGACAGGCGTGCCCGGCACAGCATGACCCTGGTGGCGCTGATGGCATGGATCGGCCTGGGGGCGGACGGGCTGTCTTCAGCCTGTTACGGACCGGAGGAAGCGTTCGTCGCGCTGGGCAACCACACGAGCCTGGCCATTTACCTGGCGCTTGCCACCATGCTGACGGTGGGCATTATCTCGCTGGCTTATACGCAGGTGATTGAGCTGTTTCCCAATGGCGGAGGCGGATACCGCGCGGCGACCTCGCTGCTGGGCAATGGGGTTGGGTTGATTTCCGGTTCCGCGCTGGTGGTGGATTATGTGCTGACCATCGCCATTTCGGTGGCCAGCGCTACGGATGCGCTGTTTTCCATGATGCCCTTCGGCTGGCACGGGGCCAAAATGCCGATGGAGCTGGCCGCCATTGTGGTGCTGGCCTGGCTGAACCTGCGCGGCGCGAAGGAATCCATCGCCGTGCTGATGCCGATTTTCCTCAGTTTCGTCGTCACGCATGCCATTTTGATTCTGGTGGGCGTTTTTGCGCATCGCGAGGGGCTCGGCAACCTTGTTTCCGACGCGGTGACAGACACGCAGGGCCTCAGCCAGGAAATGGGCTGGATGGTGGTGGTGGCGCTGTTTCTCAAGGCATTCTCGCTGGGTGGGGGTACCTATACCGGGCTGGAGGCCGTTTCCAACAACGTGCAGAACCTGGCCGAGCCGCGTGTGACCAGCGGCAAGTGGACCATGGCGCTGGTGGCCTGCTCGCTCGCCTTCATGGCCGCGGGCATCATCATGCTTTACCTGCTGTGGGACGTGAACAAGGTGCATGGCGAAACGCTGAACGCCACCGTGTTCAAGCGCATCATGGACGGGTGGGAAATCGCCGGGGTGCAGATTGATGGGGCGCTGCTTTCCATTGTGCTGATATGCGAGGCGGGGCTGCTGCTGGTGGCCAGCAACACAGGATTTCTTGCCGGGCCGCAGGTGCTGGCCAGCATGGCGACCGACCGCTGGATGCCGCATTTCTTCAGCTCGCTTTCCAGCCGCCTGGTGGTGAAAAACGGTATTGTGCTGATGGGGCTGGCGGCGATGGGGGCCATCGTGATTACCGGCGGGGCGGTGCATGTGCTGGTGGTGCTTTACTCCATCAACGTGTTTCTTACCTTCTCGCTCGCGCTTGCGGGGCTGTGCGTGCACTGGATACGCAGCAAGGATGCGCCGCAGCGATTTTTGCGGCTCGGCATCGCGGGCACGGGGTTTGCCGTTTGCGCCACGATTTTTGTGGTGACGCTGGTGGAAAAATTCAGCCATGGCGGCTGGATCACCATCGGCATCACCTCCAGCGTCATTATTGTGGGCTGGCTGATTCACCGCCATTACATGCGCGTGTATGAGGGCATTTTAGACCGCGAGGTGGAATATGCCCTGCCCGAGCATGACGAGCTCGCCCCCGCCCCCAAGGTCAACCGACAGGCGCGCACGGCAGCCGTGCTGGTGAGTGAATGTTCCTCCACGGGCGTGTATGCATTCCGGCAGATACAGCGCATGTTCCCGGGGACGTTCAAGAATTTCGTGTTCATCAGCGTGGGCGAAGTGGGCTCCACCCATGTGAACGAAGAGGATAACCTCAGCACCATGCAGAAAAGCGCGCGCGGCACATTGAAGCGCTATGAGGATTTCTGCCACCGGCAGGGAATACCGGCGGTGTCGTATCTCGGCTATGGCACCGACCTGGTGGATAAGCTCACCAACCTGACCAACCGCGTGTCGCGCGAATTTCCCAATGTGGTATATTTCGGCACCAAGCTGGTGTTCGACAACGAGAACCCGCTGACGCAGATCCTGCATAACCAGACGGCCTATATCCTTCAGCGCCGGTTGAATGTGCGGGGCGAGAGCATGTTGATTCTGCCTATGAAGGTCTAAGACCTTCATAGGCAGTTTATGTTGGCTCGCGCTGCTCGCTATCACGCGCCAATAAGGCGCGGGCCCTCAATGGGCCAGTCGCTGCGCTCCACTTCTTTATTGGCTCGCGCTGCTCGCTATTACGCGCCAATAAGGCGCGGAGTGCGGTCGCACCCAGTCGCTGCGCTCCAGTATGGTTTTAGGCGTTTTTGGTGACCAGTTGTTGCTGGGCCTGTTGCTGGTCCTTGGCGTTGCCGGCGATCACCTCGTCCCATTTGCCGTGTACGAGGGCATCGCGTTCGGCGCGGAAGGTTTTCATGTTGCGGTCGGGCTGCACGCCTGCCGACCATGCCGTGAGGCCGAGGGTCGGGGATTCGTGCGCCACGGCGGCCACGCCGGTATCCATGTCGATGAAGGGGTGACTGGCGATAAGGCCGGTCATCCAGGTGGCGGCGCCGCCATACATGAGCTTGATCTGTCCATTGAGGTTCTTGAACAGGTGCAGCAGCGGCGGGATGGATTCCAGCTCACGCGTGACGACCGCAGCATGGGTTTTAGTCACGTAAGAGCCACTGTCGATAGCAAAAGATAAGTGACCTTTCACGGCTTCAGAATCATTCAACGCATCCCCCACGAAGCCAGGCAATATGCCTGTGGCTTTATCACGATCAAGAATAGCCGCCTTTTCGCTTCCGGTGGCGTTGCTATAGACCAGGGCGGGGTCGATATTGAGCTGGCGGGCGATCTCGCTGGCATAGGCGGGGGAAGAGCCGGTGATGATGCCGACTTCAATGCCCATGGCCTTCAATGCATCCACCGTAGCGGCGGCATGTTCGCGCACATGGTTGCCGAAGCCCATCACGGCCCAGCCGTCTTCGCTGTCGAACAGCAACACAGGCTTCTGATGGGCTGCTTCCATCGCATCCAGCTGCGCCTGCACGCTGGCGGGCATGGGGCGGTGACGGCCGACTTGTTCCTGCACGTAATCAGGGCGACCGGCGATGACGGTGTGGCCATCGAAAATGGCTTTCATGCCGCGGCTGCCGGGGTCGGCCTCGAAGCCGTTATTGTCGCGCAATTCGTTGTAGGCGAAGCCTTCGATATTGGCTTTGGCGTAATCCACAATGGCGCGGGCGTTGGGGTGGTTCACCAGCGTTTCGGCCATGCCGAGACGCTCCAGCATGCCGGGGGAAAAGGTTTTGGCGTTGCCTTGCTGATCGAAGGCGGCGGGGGTGCCGAGCACCTGCAGCCGGTCATCAGCCAGCGTGCCGACGATGTCGAAATACATGCGCTTGACGTTGGGAAGGGCCTCGGCCTTTTCGTGGTCGTTGATGTAAATGCCCTCTTCCGCGGCCAGGCGACCGGTGGTGGCCTTGCGCACCAGCGGCGCCGCACCCAATGGGCATGGCGCGCCCTTGACGATGAGCTGCAGTGTCTTTTCAATGGCCTTGCCAAGACCGTGACCATGATGGAGCGCATGAATGAATTGTGCGCCAGCTGCTCCCAGCAGCCCGAATACATACCAGTTTGTTGCTTTTTCAAACCGGCTTTCGGTTATGGCAGCAGGTGCATCTTCAATTTTGGTGATGAGGCTTTGCAGGCGGGATTCCTGCGGGCTGGCGGTCAGCTCCACGGTATAGACGCCTTCTTTGATCATGGAGCCCTGAAGAATGGGCTTGCCGGGCTGGATGACGGTGTCGAGTTCATCGCCCGTGTGCATCTGGGTGTTGACGTAGCCTTTGCCGTCGACTTTGCGGACCACGCCATCCGCCGGGATGGCCTCGCCCGCGCGCACCATGACGACGTCCCCCGGATGCAGGGTGTGGGTGGAGCGCGTCACGAGCTTGCCGTCTTCCAGCACCTGAGCCTCTGTCGGCAGGGTTTGCTTGAGGGCCTCGAGGGCCTCGGAGCGGGACATGACCATGTCTTCCGTGGCGCCGGAACCGGCGAAAAGCGCCGTCAGCAGGGCGGAGCTGAAAAGGAATTTGCTGTTATCCGTGCCCAGGCCGTAGGACCAGAGGGCGCCAGTGGCGGTGTTCATGGCGAAATCGGGGATGTCCATGCCGCCGATCTGGCCGCCATGCTGATGGCCTTCATGGCCGCCATGATGATGGTCGTGACCGTCTTCTTCATGTTTGTGAAAGCGGGCTTCCAGGCCGGAGGTCTCGTACCAGTCCGGCCCGAGAATGCGTTCGATCATCGGCAGGGTGGTGATGAGGTTGACGGCTTTTTTGACGATGGAGGGGGCGTCCTTCAGCACGGTGCCGGTGGCGATGGCGCCCAGTGCACCCATACCGGCCAGACCGGCGATGCCGCCGTAGCCGAGCTTGGCTTCTTCGGCATACCAGGGGCTGGAAAGGAAAGAGGATGAACGGAGGTTATTGGCGAAATTCTGCACGCCCGGCGCGCGGTTGAACAGCGGCGAGGCCAGCAGCGACAGCGGCGTGTTGATGAGGGCGCGCGCGGAGTTGGTGATGACGGAGAAAACCTGCATGAACTGGCTGCGGGCTTCCTCCCGCGCGACGATGTCGGTCAATGGCGGTTTTTTCGCATGATCGTGATCGTGGTCGTGGTCGTGATCGTGATCGTGGTCGTGGTCGTGATGGTGTGGTTCGGTCATGTTATCCGCCGGGGGATGGTCGCAACGGGCCGTTGCAAAGGAATGCTGCCCAAAATTTACAAAGCCAATGTGACAATGATGTGAAAAGCAGTAAATTAAATGAGAGTGATTTGCAATATCGCCGTTAATGAATTTAGATTCCGGCTTTGATTGTTTGAGAGGCCAGTTTTTGCTATGACAGCCTCAACATAAGGAATTCCGCCCGCGCGAGGCATTATGAAACCAGGTATCCGCAGCATGACACCCCCTACCCTTTCGCCCGGCCAGGCCGATACCGAACAGCTCCTTGCCTGGGGACGCGCCGTGCTGGAGCAGGAAATAGAGGGCCTCAAGGCGCTGGAAAACGAGCTGGACCACCATTTTACCGACGCGGTGCGGCTGATTGCCGAGGCCAAAGGCCGCCTCATCACCAGCGGCATGGGCAAAAGCGGCCATGTGGCGCGTAAGATGGCCGCGACCTTCGCCTCCACCGGCACGCCCGCCTTTTTTGTGCATCCGGGCGAAGCCAGCCATGGCGACCTGGGCATGATCATGCCGGGAGACGTGGCGCTGGTGCTTTCCAATTCCGGCGAAACGGCGGAACTGCACGACCTGATCACCTATTGCACGCGCTTTTCCATCCCGATGATCGGCATGGTGCGGCGGAAGAGCTCCGCCCTGGTGGATGCCAGCCGCGTGGCGCTGGTGCTGCCGGAAACGCCCGAGGCAAGCCCGGTGAAAGCGCCGACCACGTCGACCACCATGATGCTGGCGCTCGGCGATGCGCTGGCCGTGGCGGTGATGCAGCTGAAAGGCTTTTCCACCGAGGATTTCGGCATTTTCCACCCGGGCGGCAAGCTGGGCAAGGCGTTTGTGCGCGTGCAGGACCTGATGCATGCCGATGACAGCCTGCCGAAAGTGAAACCGGCCGCGCCGATGAGTGAAGTGATTGTAGAAATCAGCCAGAAAGGCTTCGGCTGCGCCGTGGTGGTGGACGGCGACCTTGATGGTAGGGGGGGCCATATTGAAGGCATCATCACCGATGGCGATTTGCGCCGCCACATGGGCGAGCAGCTGATTAAGGCGAAAGCAGGCGACGTGATGACCAAAGGGCCGCGCACCATCCGCCCGCAGGCGCTGGCGACCGAAGCCCTGGCGATTATGAACGAGAAATCCATCACCTCCCTGCTGGTGGCGGAGGACGGCGCGCTGAAAGGGCTGGTGCATATCCATGACCTGCTGCGTGCGGGCATTGCATAAGGTAATGGCGTGAACGAACCGCTGCGCAAGGAACCACGCGAGGATAAGGGATGGGACGAAGAGCCTTCCCTGCTGGATGAGCTCGGGCTTTCGGCCTTTATTCCCAAACCGCGCGCGAATGTGGGCACTATCGGTGTGCGGCGCAAGGTCATCAAACTGGTGAAGCTCTGCCTGGCGCTGGTGGCGGCGGCCACACTGGTGGCACTCGGCTGGGTGGCCTACAGCGAGCATGACAAGAACCGCTTCAACCTCGCCTTCTCCTCCGTGGAGCATAAGGAAGGCACGCCGGTGATGGTGAAACCCAAATTCGAAGGTGTGGACGCCGAAGGGCAGCCCTATGTGGTGACCGCGGCACAGGCGAAACAGGCCTCGCCAGAAATGGCGGAACTGGTAACCGTGCAGGCGGACATGAATTTGAAGGACGGGCACTGGGTTTCCGTTTTGGCGAAAACCGGGGTCATCAAAATCAAGGAAAAGAAACTCACCCTCAATGGCGATGTGCAGCTGCATTATGACAGCGGCATCAGCTTTTACACCGAGGAAGCATTCGTCGATGTGGCCAGCAACCATCTGCACGGCGACAAGCCGGTGCAGGGACAAAGCCTGCAGGGCACCATCCGCGCCGACGGCTTTGACCTGAGAAGCAAGGATGGTATCATCCGCTTTGCGCCCAATGTGCACGTGACGCTTACTATGGATGGGAATCAATGAGCTATAAAACCCGCATGACCGCCCTGGCTCTGGCCGCCTTTCTGGCCGGAACGGCACAGGCACAGTTTCCCGGTGCGCCGGGTGGCAAAAAGGGCGATGACAGCAACAAGCCCATCGAAATCACCGCCGATCAGTTGGAAGTGTTTCAGGATAAGCATCAGGCCATTTTCACCGGCAAGGTGGTGGCCGTGCAGGGCGAAACGACCATCAATGCCGACAAAATGGTGGTGCTTTACCGCGCACCGGATGACAAGGCGGCCGCCACCCCCCCCGCCAAGGACGCACAGGCCGCGGGCGGCGATGCGCAGCGCATTCAGCAGGTGGATGTGGAAGGTAATGTGCTGATCAGCACGCCCAAGGAAAATGCGCGCGGCCAGCGCGGAAGCTATTTCGTGGAACAGAAGGTGATGCGCCTTTACGGCGACGTGGTGCTGACGCAGGGGCAGAATGTGCTGAAAGGCAGCGCATTGGAATATAACACCGCCACGGGCTACAGCCGCGTGGTGAGCGGCGGCAGCCCGGCGGCCAACGGCGCCAAAGGCGGCCGGGTGAAAGGTCTGTTTGTTCCGCAATAGCCTTGCAGGCCCCGAATAGGCTTGCCAGAGAGGCTGGCGGGGTTTAAGTAAACCGCCCCATTACCATTTTGTTATCCAAGCGCATAAAGGTTGCGGCTTGGCGCCGGGCGTTCCATACTATGTCCATGATCAGAGATATCCTCGATGTGCTCGCCAACAGGATGGCAGGCAGCTTGAAAGGCAAGCCCAAGCGGCGCAGCATGGAAGAATTGCTGCGCGAGGAAGAGGATAATCAGCCGTTCGCCGCGCCGCATGTGCGCACCGCACCGGCGAACAAGCCATTTCAGGCCAGCCCTCAGGCACGGGCGCGTGTGACCGGCAACGGGTTCGCCATGCCTATTCACGCGCAGCCCCAACATCCCCAGGCGGGTGCGATCCGTTCGCCGGCGTCTAACCCCTCCCAGCATTTTCAGCCGGAGGTGATTGCCGGGCGTTCGGGGCTTTGTGTGTATAATATCGGCAAGCGCTATGGCACGCGGCCGGTAGTGCGCGACATCTCGCTGGAAGTGCAGCGGGGCGAGGCGGTCGGCCTGCTCGGCCCCAACGGCGCGGGCAAGACGACCAGCTTTTACATGATCACCGGGCTCATCAGGCCGGATTACGGCGCCATTGCGCTGGACGGGCATGACATCACCAAACTGCCCATGTATAGGCGCGCGCGGCTCGGCATCGGCTATCTGCCGCAGGAGGCGTCGATCTTTCGCGGGTTGACGGTGGAAGACAACATCATGGCGGTGCTGGAAGTGACGGAAACCCGCCCCGAAGTGCGCCAGGCCATGCTGGAGGAGCTGCTGGCGGAATTCTCCATCAGCCATTTGCGCCATACGCCCGCCATCGCCCTTTCCGGCGGCGAGCGCCGCCGTGCGGAGATCGCCCGCGCGCTGGCATCGCGTCCGTCCTTCATGCTGCTGGACGAGCCGCTGGCCGGTATCGACCCGATTGCGGTGAACGATGTGCGCGAGATCGTCAGCCACCTGAAGCATCGCGGCCTCGGCGTGCTGATTACCGACCATAATGTGCGGGAGACGCTCGATATCATTGACCGCGCCTACATCATCCATGAAGGCACGGTGCTGATTGAAGGATCACCGCAGGATATCGTGAATGACGCGGATGTGCGCCGCGTGTATCTGGGCGAGCGGTTCAGCCTTTAGACGCGATAAAAGGCTGGGGATTCCTGCTGCACGATGGCGGCATCCACAAGCTTGGCCGTGCCGGGTTCAAACCGTGTCAGCGCAAAACCGCCGATATGGCGTTCATTCTGGGCCAGCAGGTCAGGCAACGTATCACCCAACGTTTTTTCATCACCCAGCAAGATGTTCTCTGCATTGAGCGTCTGGCCGGATTCGCTGTTTTTATACAGCGCCTGCACCGCACCTGTCAGGCCATGAAGACTATGGTTTAGGTGGTCACGCGGTGTGGGAGCCAGCTGAACCGGCGTATAGCCCAGCAACACGCTGGCGGTCTCCTGTTTCCATTGCCAATCCCTCAGCATGCCTTCGATATCGATGCCGCACTCTGCAAAGAGGGACCGAAGCCTTTCCGAATCCATCACATTATATGCCTGCGAGTCTGTATCCTGCTCGATATATTCATCGGAAAGCTCCATCAATGCCTCATAAAATAATGGAGCCGCATTCTTGAGGAGTAGCATCATCGTTAAAATAACGGGCGTATTGTCGTTGGAGTTTCTCCCTAATGCGCTGGCGATTTCGCATTCCTTGTCCGTCAAAGTAAAATCATGGCCAACGGTCATTTATCGCTCCGGTTATTTATTCAGCAAGGTGGATGTATCAAACAGGGTTTGGGTGTGCTCACCCGTTGCCTGCTCGATGATGGGTTCGTCCTTTTTCATCAGCGCGCTTGCCTTTTCCCTGGTGGCGTCGTTGATGATGGCGAGGTTGAGGCGCAGGGCCTCACCCACCTCGTTACTGCCCATCTGATGCAGGAAATTGATTTTACTGCCCTGGCGCGCGGCGGCATAACCGGCGCTGGCCAGCGTCAGCAGGGCATCGGTTGCGGCAATACCGCCCGCAAGCACCGTGCCGATGCCGCCGGAGAATAAACCCAATGTTGCAATGCCCGCCAGGCCCAGCGCGCCATAGCCGCTCATGCCCATTTTCTCATTGGCCACGGCTGCGATGGCATCTTTCATGCCGAGCAGGTAGCGCTCCATGGTGCGGTGAAATTCCACGCCTTCCACCGCGCCGGGATTTTGGCCCAGTTTTTCCAGGTCGGCACGGAGGGTGGAAAGCTGCGCTTTCGCTTCCTGCACATTCTTATACTGAAACGGGGCCTTGCCCTGCCCGCGCGTTTCAAGAAAGGCAACCTGCTTCTCGCAGCTTTCCTTCATCAGATCGAATATCTGGTCCACATTCTCCGCGTTCAGCGCCACACCGCTTTTCAGCAGTTCCACATAGGCCTTCAAAAGGGTGCGGTTGGCCGTGGTGGCTTCCGACTCGCGATACTGGTTATAAGTCTTTTGGGATGGTGACGGCATGGCGCACTCATGGTAAGGATAGATACTCATACCTGCTCAACATTACAGATTCGTTAAATAATTAACCATGGCCGAGCTAAAACTTCAGCAAAAACAAGCACAACAGCTGGTGATGACTCAGCAATTGCGCCAGTCCATCGAGCTGTTGCAGATGAATTCGCTGGAGCTGGAAGCCTTCGTGGCCGGGCAGCTGGCGGAAAACCCCATTCTGACCAACGATGCCGAGGAAGGCTGGGAGAGCAAGGAAAGCGGCGGTGAGGGTGAAGCGTCCGGCGAGAGCGAGGCGGATGGCGGGGACGATGCCTATGACGGCGACGACCGCAGCTATGACGACTGGGAAGTGGATAGCGGCACCAGCGGCGCCAATATGGGCTATGGCGATGGGGGAGATGCGATGGACCCGCTCTCCCAGCAGGCCAACCCGAACCCAAGTTTGAAGGACCATTTGCGCAACCAGTGGATCATGGAAGTGGATGAGGGCACGGCGCGGATGATCGGCCTGTATCTCATCGATACGCTGGACGACAAGGGTTATCTGGGCGAATCGCTGG